>JAUWMO010000175.1 GCA_030613125.1 Bacteroidota bacterium
AAGCCTGAAAAATGAAAGGTTTTTAAGGTACTTCCCGAGAAAGCATCCGGCCTAGCCTCATCATAGTCCAGCAAAAATTTTTCCTCCAGCCTTTCCAATCTTCGTTTTTTGAAAAAAGCATAAGCAAATACACCAAATACGGGAAGTGTAGCTAATTGCCTCAACATTTCCCTGCGTCTTAAAGAAACTGTAGTGCCGGTACTTGCAGAAGATAGTTTTGCAGACCTGTTTTTTATTTTATCAGTTACTGATTTTTTCATTTTTATCAGGAAATGATCCAGACCCAGAAATTGGCCGGTCCTGAAAAAAAATAATACAAAAAGAGCTATTAATTCAACCAGGTTCTTATCCACGATCAGATAATGGCCTTCTAACAATGTACCTGTTCCGGATCCGGCAAAAGGTGGATTAGCTACATAGTATAAGCCGAGCAGAACAATCCCTGAAACTGTGGCAATCCTTGTGAACAGACCCAAAAAGAGGCCCAGGCCAATAAAGATTAATCCCCATATATTTATAAAATCGACAACCTGTAATACTTCAGGATTCACTGCCATCCAATTGAAAAAGCCGGAAAAGATCCATGAAGATCCTGCCAGATAACCCGCAGAGGACCAGTTTGGATCTAATAGTTTTGTAATTCCCTCATACAGGAAATGCCAGCCTATTGCAATTCTGAGAACGACAAGGAAGTACATATAAATAGAACCAGAGGATTTGAATATTTTATTTTCTTTTGCCTGATAGGTGTTCATAATAAATGACTTATTAAATTAAAGCTAATTCCTGTTAAGAAAATACGTTACAATTTAAGATTTTTTTTGTTATTCTCAGGTCAGGCCTTTTTTGGGTCGTAAGGAGAAGCCTGACCAAAAAGTGGCTATTCCCATTCCGGCAAGAATATGCCAGATCCCCCACCATCCGGCTATGAATGCCATTCCTCCTATTGCCAGATCGGGAGGAAAGATCCTGGGATTAAAAAGCAGGACAAGGGCAAGGCCGGAGTTTTGGATCCCGGTTTCAATTGAGATTGTTTTACGGTCTACAAAAGGCAGCTTGAATAATGAAGCAAAAGAGTAGCCCAGGGTTAAAGCTAAAGCATTATGAATAAGAACTATTATGAAGATATATTTGATGAATTTCATAAAGTATTCAAAGTTCAGTGCAAAAAGTACTATCACAATTGCAGCAAAGGCAAATATTGAGAATCTTTTTATGGGCAGAACAATTTTTTCTGTTAGTTTTGGGAATTTTATGTTAAACAGAATGCCAAGTGTTAACGGAATGCCAAGTATCATAACGATTGTTTGAAAAACATGAAATGGTTCGATCTCCAGGGGCCTTACAAGAGAGGAGGCATTTGTAAGGGCATATACCTTTGTAAAGAGATTCCCCCAGAATGCAAAACTGAAGGGTGTAATAAGTAGTGCCCCAAAATCTGAAATGGCTGTAAGGCTTACAGATAAGGCTACATTTCCGCGTGCCAGGGAAGATATAAAATTTGAAACGTTACCACCGGGACATGATGCTACTAAAATCATACCCAGACCGATAGTAGGAGTAATGTGATTTCTGAGTGCCAGGGCTAAACAAAATGTTAATAATGGCATCAGCATAAATTGCGAAACAGCACCAACTATTACAGATTTAGGATTTTTAACAATTCTCTTGAAATTGTCAGGTTTTAATTCCAGTGCTACTCCAAACATAATAAAAGCAATGGTCAGATTCAATATAATCTGGTTATCCTGACTAAAATTAAGTCTGAGTTCGTCGATGGCTTTTAGAGTCTCCAGCATAATTGTAACAATTGGTTATTTGCAAATTTGATGGAGTATAGTTAGATAATTTTCTTCAATTTTCCTAATTATCGATTGGTATAACCGTATAATATGCTTATAATCAATATCATACCTTAACCTTGCATTCATAACGCTTAAGATTCCGATTCCCTTCGGAAACGGGATAAATTCGACTTGCTATTTCCAGTTCACTTGATGTTCCTGGAAATAGAGTCTCATTTACCTTCCGATGCAAAAAGCAAAGTAATTCTGTAAATAATTATTTATCAGTAGGATAGGGGAGTAACTTGGTATTTGAGTAACAATATAGTAACAAAACTTAAGACTACATTCAAAATCATAAAAATGAAAACACATTACAAATTCTTTTTTATTATTGTGTTAATTTTATTTTGGTGTTTGTCTGCATGCAGGGTATTACAGAAAAATAATTGACAATTCACATAAAATAAAGTAAAGTTGAAATAAAAAAGAAATGGGACACGAATCATTAAAACTCGAACTTATTGAATGGCTCACGAAACTGGAAGACGATGAGACAATTCATTATTTAAAAGTTGTTAAGGATTCCAGCACATCTGACCATGACTGGTGGGATGACCTGACCGATGAACAGAAACAAGGAATTGAAAGAGGGTTAAGAGACATCGACGAAGGCCGGACAGTTCCTCATGACGAAGTAAAAAGAAGATATGGATTATAAATTGCACTGGACCGGGGAAGCAATTCGAAATTTATTGGTAGGAGAAAGAACAAAGCGGGTAAATTAATTGATGTATTTTATGACCCTAGTACTATTAAGTTCCCATCTTGCGTCTAGTATATATGATTAATTCAAGCTATTTGAACAATAGTTTGAAGATGACTATTTTATTATACTTTAAATGCTTTATGAATCAACAAGATGCAATAAGAAGGGAGAAATATTTTAAATCAGGAAATAGTAAGATCTACCTTAAAAACAAAATTTTGACTACTTTTGTCAAAACAATATATTCAAAATGCAGAACATAGGTGAGTTAATACGCACATTAAGAGAAAAAGAAGGATATCCTTTGCGAAAAGTTGCCGCCTTTTTGGATATTGATCAGGCAATATTAAGTAAAATTGAACGAGGACAAAGGAAACTCTCAAAAGAACAAGTAATAAAACTGGCTGACTTTTTTAATTATAACGAAAAAGAAATGCTGATTACTTTCTTAAGTGACCGGATTATGTATGAAATTGGCGATGAAGATTATGCAAAAGAAGCCTTAAAAGTTGCTGAAGAAAAGATTGAATATTTGAAAACCAGAAAATAATGGCAAAATCTAAATCAAAAAACAGAAAGCGTGCCAGAATACATAAACAAAGAAAAAAAGAAAGAGAATTACTGTCCCAGGGAGACAAACCTATTGGAATGAATAAAATTCAAAAAAGACTAAAAATGTTTGGCAACATAGAATTACGAAATAAGCAATCTAATAAAAAGAAAATTTCCACTGTTGTTGCCGAAATGCTTCAACCTTTGATGGAAGAGGCACTAAGTTTTAATGAAGAAAGAAATATTATCGGAATGGGTATTATAGCCTGGAATCTCGGAGTAATAAAAACATATAAAGGTGAAGAAGAAATGCAAAAATCATTACTGGAGTTAAAACCAAAAATTCCAAATCCGTTTTTAAAAATACTGGCGGAGTATATCGAAATAAAATGCACTAAATATAAGCAGTATGATCATTTTGTATACGATTATGAATTTACAAGAATTAATGAGCATCAAAACAACTTGTCTGTTGCCTATAAATCAGTTAATGAATAAACTTTTAGGCGGGAATAATGTGGACATGATGTAAGTCTCCTTCAGGGATCATAACTTTTTTGTCCGCATTGTTCTTACTCCTGAAACCCGATAACTGTCGGATTCGGGATTGGACTTTACCCCTTTTTCCGGGAATAAGGATTTTTTTATTTTAACTCATCCTTCCAACTATTTTTCCCGACCTTACATTTTGCATTTATACTGCTCTTTACAAGTCTTATTCCGGAATTCTTACAGTTCAAAAGCGCCATTCAAAAAAAAAGGTTTGATTTTGCCTGATCTAGCCAAGTAAGGGCAATACGATTCTGTACCGCAGGATCTGCAGTAAACAGGGAATAAAAAAGCCTTAAGCTACATGATAAAGACAGGTATTGGCTGTAAGGTCATCAACCGATCCGGCTCGTTTGGGAGGCAATATAGCTATCATACTAAGCCTGGCTTTTTGCACTCTAATAGCCCCTGATTTCAGGAAAGTTTTAATTACAATCTGTTGTAAAATATACATTTGTACTATCGGTTATATCTACTTCAACTACAGCTGGAGGAAATGGCATTTCCCAAGCACAAACTTTATACAAAGTAGGCATTTGGGTTATATCAAGATCAGTAAAATAATATGATCCTGTACCTATTGCAGTATTAGTAGAAACATCCAAACTAGTCAATTGGTTCCAACCGCAATATAGACTATCCAAATTGACAAATGCTTCAATGCCCCTTTAACGATTTACAATCATACCAACTCAATTTGAATAGTTAAAATAATTGGTATATTAGAACCTTGAATCAAAAAATCAGATTCTGTTTGAGTAACCAAACAATACTGTGACCGTCCTATAATAAAACCACTAAAAAGTATGATTGGAAATTATATTAAGCTTGCCGTCAGGCACATGTTAATAAATAAAGGATATGTATTTATCAACATCCTGGGATTAGCAGTGGGCATAGCCTGTTTTGTTTTAATAGGCTTGTTTGTTCTTCATGAATTGAGTTATGATACCTTCCATGAAAAGAAAGACCGGATCTACAGGCTGGTTCTTGATGGAAAAATAGGGGAGCAGGAAATTAAGGTGGCGAATACCTCTCCGCCAATGGCCGAGGCCCTTGTTGATGAAATTCCCGAAATTGTCAATGCCGTTCGGATGGATAGCTGGAACGAGTCACCCATTAGAATTGAAGACCGGGTTTTTATTGAAGACCACTTTGCATTGGCGGATTCTACTTTCTTTGATATTTTTTCATTTCCGTTGATATACGGAGACCCTGCAACTGCATTAAACAAACCCCGCACTATTGTGCTTACCAGGTCAGCTGCCCAGAAATACTTTGGTATGGATAATCCGGTAGGTGAAAACCTTAAAGTAGGGACAGACTCTGTTTATTGGGAGGTAACCGGTGTTTGTGAAGATGCCCCTGAAAACACGCATTTGGAATTTAATGTTATTGGTTCTTTTGTATCCGACAGAAGATCAGATGGAACAACCTGGATGAACAATAACCTAACAACATATATCCTGGTAGGGGAAAACACGGATCCCTCGGTAGTTGAAGAAAAAATACATTCTGTACTGGTAAAATATGTTGGTCCGGAATTGGAACAGTTTATTGGGGCCAGTTATGATGACCTGTTAAAAGCCGGTGGCCGGTACAGGATCCTTGCTCAGAGAATTACCGATGTGCATTTAGAGCCTGATATCCAGCAGACCTTTAAACCGGCAAATGAAAAAAAGAATATCTACATTTTCACCATCATTGCCTTTGCCATCCTTCTTCTGGCCGGGATCAACTATATGAATTTATCTACTGCCCAATCAGCTAACCGGGCCAGGGAAATAGGGATCAGGAAAGTTATGGGTTCACAAAAAACCGCTTTAAAGTGGCAGTTCCTGGTGGAATCCATATTGATGTGTATTGTAAGCCTGATTGTAGCCATCTTATTAATTGAGTTGTTGATGCCAGGGTATAACAACATGATGCAAATATTCTTAAGCCTCAACTACTTCCAGCCCTGGTATACGATCCCGGTATTGATGCTGGTAGCAATTGTAGTCGGAATATTATCCGGTACTTATCCGGCTTTCTTTTTATCTTCTTTCAGACCGGTGGCAGTACTTACCGGAGAATTGAAAAGCGGCACAAAAAGCGGGACATTAAGAAGTGCTCTCGTGGTTGTCCAAATGACTATTTCCATATTAATTATGGCTGTAACTCTGATCACTTTCCGGCAGGTAAATTACATGCTGGAAAAAGATCTTGGATTCAATAAAGAGAACCTGATGGTGCTACGCAGAGTACATGTTATCGGCAACCAGATAAATGTCTTTATCAGCCAGGTGCAGAACATTGCCGGCGTGGCCTCCGCATCTCATACCACAGCCATTCCCGGCTATCCGAATAATAACAATGGCTACCTGATCGATTCCGGGGGTGAGACCAACCTGGACCTTTCTGATGTTCAGATAATGTATACAGTCTGGGCCGATCATGATTATGATAAAACCATGGGATTTGAAATGGCAGAGGGACGGTTCTTTTCACAGGCCATGCCAACCGACTCATTTGCATGTGTTATAAACGAAAGTGCAGTCCGGTATTTTGATCTTGACAATCCCCTGGAGGTGAAGATCATTCAACCCGGACCCACACCGGATCAGCGCTCTTCCTATCAGGTAATCGGTGTTGTTAAAAACTACCATTTTATGTCCCTGCATGATGAGATTAGCCCCCATATATTTTTATACGACGGGGATCAGATGAATTGGGGAAATATTGTTATCCGGTTGCATCCGGATAATATCCAGCACTCGATCGACCGGGTTAAGTCTGTATGGAATGATCTTGCAGGAACCGAACCCATGCAATACTTTTTCATGGATGAGGAGTTTGACAAATTGTATAAAGAAGATAAACGGACCGGAAACCTGTCCCTCATTTTTAGCATATTGGCCATCTTTATAGCCAGCCTTGGACTGTTTGGACTAACTTCATTTACTGTTGCACAACGGACAAAAGAGATTGGTGTACGGAAAGTACAGGGAGCCCGGATGGTAGACATTGTGCTATTACTTTCCAGAGAAATAGCGATTTTGGTGGGAATTTCAACAGTTATTGCAGTTCCGATCGCCATATTCTTTATTAAAAGCTGGCTGCAGAATTTCCATTTCAGAATTACACAGGGTCCACTGGACTACCTGATAGTTATTCTTATAGCTCTTATTATTTCTTGGTTTACAATTAGTTACCGGGCTATTAAGGCTGCCCGTACTAATGCAGCTGAGGCGCTGAGGTATGAGTAGAGCTACAAATTGCATATTGTAGCCAGAGTGCCTTTGCTGAAGCAACCTGAAAGTCGGCACTCCGACTGGCTAAAATACTGGGAATGTAAAAGGTTGAAGATAGTTGAATCAGTGACTTACAATTATAATATCAGGTAATTAAATGAGGAGGAGTTCGACTTACAGCATTCACTTCGGCTTCGCCTTGTGAAGTAAATATGGTAGAAAGAGTAACAAGCTTTATATTGTGAGGTATAGATGAAAATTATTAGGAGATCCCGATGCACT
>JAUWMO010000289.1 GCA_030613125.1 Bacteroidota bacterium
TTGTCTTTTTTCTTCCTCCGCCTTCCACTGTAATTTTTTCTCTTCTGTTTCTTTATCAAAGGCTTCTTGTTTTTCTTTCTGTGCAGCAATCAAAGCAGATAATGAATGAGCATTAGCCGAAATCTGGTAGAGCTCTTCCAGGTTTTCTCTTTCAATTTTTACCGATTCATGTAGCTTTTCAAATTCTTTAAAAATGACTACCATTTGTTCCTCAAGTTTATCTAAAGCGCCGGTAGTATTAATTTTCAAACCGGCAATGTTTTTATTGATTGAATCGACCGAGAGTCCGGAAACTTCTTTTACGGTTTTTTCTGCCATTTCTCTTTTTTGGACTTCTTTCGGTTCTTCGGTTTTGCCCTTCATTTTTTGCAATAATTCATTATATGCATCCATAATTTCTTTTTTTGTTTGGCTGATTGATACTTTTTTTTCCATTGTTTAATTTTTATTTGATCTGATTAATTCATAAAAACATAGCTAGACAAATTTACCCTGTGAAATATTACTTTGCAATAAATCTTTAATTTATTTTACAGGGTAAATTTGTCTAGCTATATTCTTGCTTCCCGGTTACAGGGGTCAGGAGTTCTGAATATAATGCCAGGTTTATTTTCGATAAAATAACTTATTGGTGTACATAAATATTGCACATAATGCGTATTACAGATTATGTATACATTTGCAATACAGCTGTATACAATATATTTAATATGTATTATAATACGTATTATAGTAAGTATTTAAATACGTATTAAAATAGCTCTGAGAATTCATGGCGAATTGATATAGTATATAAAAAAATTTAAATAATATATGTTATAAACAGGATTGCCGGGTCATTACCTGCTATAATGTAAATTTCATATTTTTTTCTATTTTTGAGGCTTTAAACATCCATTCAATTGATGTTCTTTTCTAAATAGATTTATCTTTGATAAAAATTCTAAAACAGTATTAAACATGATAGAAATTGAGGAAAAGAATTTAGGGGTAGAGGATTTTTATGAAATTCTTTTCAACAAGGAATCTATTTGCATTAGTCCGGAAACAAAGGAAAAAGTTGTTACTGCTTTTAATTTCCTGAAAGAATTTTCAGTTGGAAAAACTATATATGGAGTAAATACGGGATTGGGACCTATGGCTCAATATGAAATTGAGTCTGAAGACCAGCTAAAATTGCAAAACAATCTTATACGAAGTCATGCTGCAGGATCCGGAAAGGCACTGCCTGAAATATATGTTAAAGCTGCGATGATTGCCCGCTTAAGAAGTTTATCTCTTGGCCGTTCAGGTGTACATATTGACGTAATTCATATTCTTGCAACATTAATTAATAAAAATATTATTCCTTACATTCCTGAACACGGTGGGGTTGGAGCCAGTGGCGACCTTGTACAACTTTCACATATTGCCTTGGTAATGATAGGAGAAGGTGAAGTAATTTACAGGGGAAAGATACAACCAACAATCAAGGTATTTGATGATTTAAAAATAAAACCATTGAAATGCCGTTTACGAGATGGTTTGGCGTTAATAAACGGAACATCTGTGATGACAGGAATAGGAGTGGTCAATTATATTCATGCTAAGAATATTATAAATTGGTCGGTTATTGCTTCTTCACTTATAAACGAATCGGTAAAATCATTTGACGACCATATTTCCTTTGAACTGAATTCAACCAAACAGCATTATGGCCAGCAATTGATTGCAAGGTCTATGCGGGAACTATTACTGGGCAGTCAGCTTATTAAAAGAAGAGAAGACAATTCTTATAAAATCAGAAATGGCGAAAAAATGGTTTTTGAGGAAAAAGTTCAGGAGTATTATTCACTTCGATGTGTTCCGCAAATACTTGGTCCCATTTATGAAACCGTTGAAAATACAGGTAGGATTATAACCGAAGAGATTAATTCAGTAAATGACAATCCAATTGTTGATGTTGATAAAAAGCAGGTTTATCACGGTGGTAACTTTCATGGTGACTATGTTTCTCTTGAAATGGATAAACTGAAAATAGCCATCACCAAACTTTCTATCCTTGCTGAGAGGCAGTTAAATTTCTTAATGACTGAAAGATTGAATGAGGTTCTGCCTCCTTTTGTGAATCTGGGTACACTGGGTTTAAACCTTGGCTTGCAGGGAACACAATTTACTGCTACATCAACAGTTGCCGAGAATCAGACTCTTGCAAATCCTGTATATGTTCATAGCATTCCAAATAACAGCGATAATCAGGATGTGGTCAGCATGGGCACAAATGCAGCTCTTTTATGTAGCAAAGTCATTGAAAATACATACCAGGTATTAGCTGTTGAGTTTTTAGCTATAATATATGCAATTGAATACCTGAAAATAAAAAATAAGTTGTCAGATAAATCCGGGAAGTTTATTAATGAATTAGAAAAATTGGTGCAAATTACCCCAGAAGATACTGTAAAGTATAAGGATTTGGAGAATATCAGGGAATATTTAGTGTACAACAGGCCGAATATCTTAACTGAGTAAATAAAATCTATAGCAATGAAATATGCGTTAGTGACAGGAGGCTCAAGAGGAATTGGCAGGGCAATCAGTATCAAACTTGCCGAACAAGGATATTATGTCCTTATCAATTACCGGTCAAATACTGAGGAGGCAAAAAAAACTCTTGAAATTATTAAGGAGAATAATGGTAATGGAGAGATATTAAAGTTTGATGTTACTCAAATAGATGAGATCGAAAATGTTCTGGGAAGCTGGAAAAAGCAGCATGAAGGTGAGTATATTGAAGTATTGGTTAACAATGCTGGTTACTCAAAAGACCTTTTAATGGTATGGATGGAGAAAGAAGATTGGACCAGGGTTATTGATACAACCCTGAATGGGTTTTTCTTTGTTACAAGAATGCTTCTACAGGATATGATCGTAAACAAATATGGCAGAATCATCAATATAGCCTCCTTGTCAGGTATTAAAGGATTACCGGGGCAAACTAACTATTCAGCTGCCAAAGCTGGTATTATTGGAGCAACCAAAGCGCTTGCCCAGGAAATAGGTAAAAAAAGGGTAACGGTTAATGCAGTTGCCCCCGGATTTATTACAACTGATATGACAGAGAACCTGGATGAAAAAGAACTTAAAAAATTAATTCCTTTAAACAGGTTTGGCAAACCGGAAGAAGTCGCTGATCTTGTACAGTTTTTAGCCTCTGAAAAATCCGGGTATATTACAGGTGAAGTGATAAATATTAATGGTGGTCTTTATACTTAAATATTTTATTTGTAATTTAATGGTATAACACTGGCTCAGGTTTTGATTTAATCTTTATATGAATAACAGGGTTGTAATTACAGGAATGGGGGTTTATTCCACTATTGGAAAAAATCTTGAAGAGATAACTGATTCGCTATACAAAGGCAAGTCAGGTATTGGGATTGATCCTGAAAGAAAGGCCCTGGGTTTTCGCTCCGCATTAACCGGGATAATTGAACGTCCGGCGCTGAAAGGAATACTTCCAAGGAGAATGCGGGTGGGTTTACCGGAACAGGGAGAATATGCATACTTAGCAACTATAGAGGCCCTGAAGAATTCCAAAATTGATGAAGATTTCCTGTTAAAGAATGAAGTTGGGATTTTATATGGAAATGACAGTTCGACTATTCCGGTTATTGAAGCAGCTGATCTGGTACGGGAAAAAAGAGATACGATGTTGATTGGGTCAGGGTCAATTTTCCAATCGATGAATTCAACGGTTACAATGAATTTATCGGTTATTTTAAAGCTTCGTGGCATCAATTTTACAGTTAGCGGAGCATGTGCCAGTGGTTCACATTCAATAGGAGTCGGATATTTGTTTATTAAACAAGGTCTGCAGGACATAATAATTTGTGGGGGTGCGCAGGAAGCAAATGCTATGGCAATGGGAAGTTTTGACGGATTGAATGCATTTTCAGTGCAGGAAGATGATCCAACCAAAGCATCCAAACCATTTGATAAAGACAGGGATGGATTGGTCCCAAGCGGAGGTGCAGCTACAGTGATAATTGAAAGCTATGAATCTGCCAGAAAAAGAGGTGCTCCGATTTTGGGTGAGATACTTGGATATGGATTTTCTTCAAACGGAGACCATATTTCAGCTCCAACTCTTGAAGGCCTTGTTGTATCGCTTGAGCGGTCACTTAAGGACGCTAATTTGCGGCCGGATGAAATTGATTATATTAATGCTCATGCCACTTCAACCATAATAGGTGACCTGAGTGAAGCACAGTCTATCGATGTGGTTTTTAATGGATTAAAGACCCCGGTAAGCTCAACAAAATCAATGACCGGTCATGAGATGTGGATGGGAGGTGCCAGTGAGATTGTATATTCAATGATAATGGCCCGGAATTCATTTATTGCTCCAAACATCAATTTTAATAATCCGGATAAATATTCTGCTAAACTTAATATTATTGCAGAAACCAAAGAACAAAAAATTGATATTTTCCTTTCAAATGCTTTCGGTTTTGGAGGAACAAACTCCTCATTAATTGTAAAAAGACTTTAAATATTGAGCCTACTCCGAAAAATCA
>JAUWMO010000001.1 GCA_030613125.1 Bacteroidota bacterium
TTGAATATTTATGTTTGGATGAATTCTATAAACCCTTTCAATTGGATAAACGTAGCACAAAAGATTAATAAGTTAAAACCCGATTTCTTAATATTCCGGCAGTGGATACCTTTTATGGCTCCTTGCTTTGGAACAATTACACGTTTTCTTGATAAACAAATAAAGGTTCTGTCGGTGGTAGATAACCTTTATCCTCATGAAAAAAGACCGTTTGATAAAATTCTGACTAACTACTTTATAAACAAATGTGACGGATTCATTACATTTTCAAAAACTGTAAAAGCCCAGCTGGAAGAGCTTAGCTTTCAGAATGTTATATATACCCCCCATCCCATTGACGATAATCTTGGTGTTAAAGTGGAAAAAAATGAAGCATGTGAATATTTGAAACTGGACAGGAGTGTGAACTATGTTTTGTTTTTTGGCCTTGTCAGAAAGTATAAGGGTTTGGATTTGCTTCTGAAATCCTTTGCATACCCAAAAATACGGGAACTGGGAATTAAATTATTGGTGGTTGGTGAATTTTATGATGACCCCCAAAATTATTATACAATAATTGAAAGTAATAAATTGAGTGATCTGGTTAATGTGACAAATCAATTTGTACCAGTTACAGATGTCAAGTATTATTTTTCAGCTGCTGATCTTGTGGCACAGACATATCATTCTGCTACACAAAGCGGTATAACGCAAATTGCATATAATTTTGATTGTCCAATGCTGGTAACCAACGTTGGGGGATTATCGGAATATGTACCACATAACAAGGTTGGTTATGTGGTTGAAAAAGATACAGAGCAGATTGCTGAGGCAATAGTAGATTTTTTTACTAAAAATCGGGCCAAAGAATTTATACCGAATGTTATTGAAGAAAAGAAAAAATATAGCTGGGATATTTTTGTTAGTAACGTGGAAGAATTACTCAATTTAGTTTCGTAGTTCTAAATCTGAATATTTATCCTTTAAAAGTCCAACTACTTTTTTATCAATCGGAAATGATACATCATTTTCATTCAAGTCTTTGATTGCCTTCCAACGAAAAGATTGACTGCCATTTACCATTTTTTCAAAATCAAAAGGCATTGTTGATACCCTGAAGCGAATAGAATCTATGAATTTAACCAGATAATAAATGCTAATAAGTTGGTGATTCTTATAAAACAGCGCTTCCTGAAAATAATCGGTGGTGTAGAAGTGAGATATAATATCAATCTCCTGACCAAATTCTTCCATTGCTTCCCTTTTAATACAATCGGCCGGACCTTCACCGAATTTCATTCCACCACCGGGGAACTTGGTCATTTTCATTCCTAACTGGAATTCATCACTCAATAAAACCTCCTTTTTATTATTGATGATCAGTCCATAGATCCTGATAATTAAATTTTTTATCTCTGTATTATTCATAATAATTCAAAAATCTTCTCACTTTCTGAGGGTTGAAACCAGTGGATGTCTTTATCTCTCTGGAACCATGTAAGTTGCCTTTTTGCAAATCGCCGGGTGTTCCTTTTAATCAGATCTATAGCTTTATCCAGGCTGATTTTGCCGTCAAAACAGGAAAAAAGTTCTCTGTATCCCACTGTCTTCAATGCATTCAATTCACGGTATGGATAAAGACCTCTTGCTTCTTCAAGCAATCCTTTCTTTATTAATTGATCTACACGAAGGTTTATTCGGTCATACAATTCTTCCCTGCCTATATTTAATCCAATTTTAAGAGTACTGAAATCACGAATCTTTTTTTTTTGTGTCAGAAAAGATGAATAAGGTTTTCCTGTTATGATAGAAATCTCAAGGCCTTTCAGTATCCGGTTTGGATTTTTCAGATCTACCTTGCTGTAATATTCAGGGTCAAGGATTTTCAATTGAAGTCGTAAACTCTCAATACCTTCTCTATGATATTGGTCCTGTAACCTTGACCGTATTTCAGGATCAACAACTGGCAAATCATCAATACCTGAACATACAGCATCTATATACATGCCGGATCCGCCAACCATCAAAACTGAATCATAAATAGTAAATTTTTCTTTCAACAGATTGAGCACATCAACTTCAAACATACTGGCATTGTAATAATTGTGGATTGATTGTGTTCCGATGAAATGATGTGGGACTGTTTTTAGTTGTTCAATATCAGGGCTGGCCGTTCCAATCTTTAATTCACTGAAGATTTGCCGTGAGTCGGCAGAAATAATCTCAGTACCAATTTTTTTTGCCAGGGTTATTCCAATCTTAGTTTTGCCGACTGCTGTGGGCCCTAAAATTGTTATCAATGTTTTTCTCATTCCAAAGTAAATTTTTAATTATTGAAATTGCAAACCTGACCTTTTATTGTTTGTATTTAAGCTGATTGTCAGACCAATTGTGATTGATGATTGATTTTCAAATTTCCAGGTCATCTAATGATTCAAGCCGGATATCGTCATAATCATCATCATCAAAAATATTTTTAATGTCCCCGGGAATCAGGTCAGGAGTAAGGATTTGTTGAGGTATCTTGCCCTCTAAACGAATGCAGATGGGGAAATTAGTATCACAAGGACCTTTATCTATCTGGATAAGTTCAATATTTAAGGCCCTTTCATAGAAAAAATCATAAACATATAAAAGTCTGTCTTTTACTTGTTTAAGATGATCCTTTAATGAGCTTTTAGTCATAGTTAACGGGCCGGTTTTGGTTTTATCAGACATCTCAAGTAACGTAATCTCCTTCTCTTTTTCCCAGTTCTGATTTGTTAAATAGAATGATGCCATCTGGCTTTTATCATACTTTAAAGCCTTCTGAATGGCTTCATGTAGATGAAGAAAGGTTTGTTCTGATCTGATTTTCAGTTCAAGAACAAAACTATCTTCTTCGTTGGATAAAATCCTGAATGTGTAAATTAATGACACTTATTAATCCAGTTTGTATGTTACAATTTACAACTTTTAGATTAAAAAAAACATTTTAAGTGAGATAATTTACAGGGAAATCAGAAACCGGATTGTGTCGATATTATCTGCATAATCCCACAATTCAGGATACTGGGCTTTTCCAAAGGCCGTGTAGTTTTTATCCGTATTCCCGACTATACACTGAATTTTTTCACTATATAGATTTAAAATATTGTTAAGCTCTTTAATGGTTTTATATTGTTGGAAAAACAAAACTCCTATGGGTGATGAGATTTGTGGATCTTCCTTGAGAATAAATAAACCGGTATCAATAAAAGGGATTTTATCCATTTCAGCCAGTGTACGTTGGTATTTATAATTTGCGGCATATCCTGAATGATGCAAAACATAGCTGTTTTTTTGCATTGTTTTAATAAACTTTGTGAAATTGTATTTTTCCGGCACAAATAGTTTGGCTACATTGCGGCATCCTAAACCAAAATAGCTGAAAATATCATTTCCAAGATTTTCGAGTTCTGTTGAGGTCTCAATTCCTTCTAAAACTGCAACTCCATTACGGTTTTTTCTAATAAGTGAAGGCAGGCCTCTGTAGTGGTAATCAAAATACCTCGATGTATTATCTGATCCTGTGGCTATTATTGCATCAATGTTTTCAGGCAGATCATTACTGAAATGTATTAGATCCTGAAACCCTGGCTCAAGTTTAATAAGGACCTCTGCCAGTATTTCCATCAATCCGGTTTCCTTTGAGGAAGATTTTCCGATAAATTTATTCCCTGAGATTAACACCGAAAGGAGATCATGAGCACCAACAAAAGGTATATTTCCAGCCATTATAACTCCAATGCGTTTTTTTGGTTTGGTATCGCTAATTTCAGTATATGAATATATCCATTTTTCAAGTTTTGATCTTTGCAGGGATGATCCCAGAGCGTACATAGCCTGTCTGATCTGAACACTCATAAACCATTGGTTTTTTCTTGAAGAGTTGGGTATGGCTTTTGCGATTTCGGATAACCTGTCTATACTGATTCCGGCTGGTTTCCCTTTTTTACCCTTCGAGGCCAGCCATAAAAGACTATCACCAAGTGCGACGAAGCACTCTATTCTTTTTTTTAGAGTCATGATCATAGTCATTCCCTTTTTAGGTGAAATTATCAATTATTTTGGAGATTATTTCTCAAGTTCACCTTCAAAATGCAGGTCTTCACGGATTTTGACTACTCTCGAATGTGCTAACTCCGGGGCATAGATAATTCCCGGAGGATTTTTACCATCTCCTTCAGGATATCCGCAAGCGGTTAAATAATTCTGATAATATTTTAAAGCTTTCTTTTTGTCATTAAGTTTATAGTCGTAAAGTGAAGCGATATTGAAAAGTACAGCATACTCCTCGGGGTCAAATTGATATGAGAGGATATAGTTACTTAAAGCCTCATTCCATTTTTTCATATTATACTGACAACCACCAATATACCTGTAATTAGAAGCGAGGAACTGTGGAGAAGGTTTGAGAAGCTCAAGTGTTAACAGAAAATATTTGTTTGCTGTTTTAAAATCAGACGTTTCATAGTATGCTATACTAAGATGATAACAATTATTGGCATGGGTTGTGTCGGCCCTGAAGACTTCTTCCAGGAGGGGTAATGCATTTTCAGATTGCCCGGAAGATAAGTAAGATAACCCCAGATATTTTGTTGTGAACAGTGAAGAGTCACCAAGGGACCGGGCTTCTTTAAATTGGCGGATGGCTAAGTTGTATTGTTGCAGCAGATAATAACAGTATGCTTCCAGAATGATCAGAGGGACAGCATAACTGTCATGATGCAGGCCAAGTTTTACTACATCCAGGGCCAGTTTGTAATCTCCTTGTTTATTGTATAGTGTAGCCAGTTGGGCAATCAGATTTTGATCCCGGTTGTTAAGATTTACAGCATTGTGCATATACCATGCCGCCTGTTTAACTGAATCGGCTTTCAGGTAAACAAGTCCAAGTTCTTTATTATAAACAAATTTCCCCGGGTCTAATGCTACAAGGGTCCTGTAAATTTCAATAGCATTCAAATATTTTTTCGTTTTGGTATATGACTTTGCAAGTTCAATCCTGGCGTACAATTGAGAGCTGTCTTTATTAATGATAGACATATATGTTAAGATAGCTTTTTTATTATCTCCAAGTCCTGAATAAGCCTTTCCCAAAGCATATAAGACTGAAAGATTCTCCGGTTCATACATTTTCGCCTTTTGGATGGCTTCAAGAGCTTCTTTGTATTGCAGCAGGGCAAGATGGGCCTGACCTTTGGGAAACCATGCCCAGGTGAAAGTGCTGTCCATACCTAACGCTTGTCTGCTGAGGAGGATGACTTCATTATATTGCCGGTTTATAAGTTGAATTGAAATGGAATCTTTGAGATTTGATGGCTGGCTGAAAAGACTGGTGGAAGACAGAAGCAGAATATATAAAATGATTTTTTTCATGGTAATTTTTTCAGCGGTTTTGGAAGAAAAAAACCACACTTGTTTTTAAAGTGTGGTTTAATATACGATTTATTGAGCATTACTGCAATACAAAGTTAATAGGGAAGGTATAGGACATATTCACTGCTTTACCTTTTTCTTTACCGGGTTTCCATTTTGGTGATGACTCAATCACCCTTATGGCTTCCGCATCCAAAAGGGGATCCGCCCCTCTGGCAACTTTGACATGACCTACAGTACCATCCGATTTTACAATAAACATTATAAAAACTTTACCTGAAATTCCTTTTTCTGCTGCCTCTTCAGGATATTTGAGATTTTCCATAATATATTTTTTGAATTTTCCTCCTTTATTATCACCCTGAAATTCTGGCAACTCTTCAACATTGAAATATACTTTATCAGGTATTTCAGAGCTTGAGATGTTTTCTTCAATTACAGATTTAGATGTTGTTTCAGCATTAACTGGTAGAACTTCTACTTCCTGGTTTGGTTCTAAAAGATTATCTGAATTGCTTGAACATGAAAATATCAGCGCCAAGGTTATAATAACAGGCACTGTGAATAATAGTTTAAGATTGGTAATTCCCGGACTTTTACTTTTTGTCATCATAATAATTCGATTTTTAATTAATGATTTATTGAAATTATTCCCAACAGGGAAAAATTGAATGCCAAAAATTTGATTCATTATCAGGTTTTGATAGCTGTTAACCAGTATTCCTTTTTTTAGTACCAAAGAATCGGCTGTATATTCATGAATTTCTTTAAAAGAGAATCGGTAAAGCCATACAATTGGGTTAAACCATTGAAAAACAATAAGCAATTCAGAAATTAAAAGGTCTACTGTGTGAAGTTGTCGAATATGTACTTTTTCGTGATTGATTATCTCATCATTTTTAAATTCAACTGTATACTTTCTAGGTAAAAAGACCCAATTAAAGAATGAAAATGGAGATATATTTTGTTGTACCCTTATAATCTTGATTTTTCCAATGGTACTTGATTCTCCTTTTTGAATCCAGTTCCAGATTTGATAAAGACGGAAAATCAAAATTCCGCTAAAAAAACTAACCCCCAATAAGTAAATAACCAATAACAAACTCACAGATTTTGTCAGAAAAATGTTTGTAAAAGAACGGCTTATCTCCGGAGTTATTAATATTTCATCAAGTTGAATAATTTGCGCAATGGAATTCGTCCCCGGTGCCAGGCGTATGTTTATTAAGGGGATAATCATTGAAAAAAGGATAGAAACTGCAAGATATAATCTGTTTCTGTTAAAAAATGTATCATTTTTCAGGAATAGCCAATAGATACTATACAGCAGAGCAAGGCTAACACCTGACTCAAATAAATATAGAAAAAAGCTATTCATTTTTTATTATTTACTGTGCCTATTTATCTTTAGTTGTAATAATCACAGCTCCGTTTCCTGCTTTTTCTCCAAATTTCTCTACTGCCTTTTCTCCTTTTATAACTTCAATTTTTTGAATATTATTCGTATTTAGTTCTTCCCACTCCTTTTTAGAAATAATTTTCCCATCGATAATAAATATTGGGTTTATCTCTTCGAAAAAAGAGGGTTTTGGCTCGGGTGACATATCGTTTTTCGTGGTAAAAATGATCACCCCGTTCTTGCCTTTTTCCCCATATTTTTCTAACGCATCGTCTCCTCTTAAAACCCTTATTACAAGTATTGATTTCGGATCAATTTTATTCACTTCTTCCTTAGTGACCGTTTTTCCATCCAGAACATACAAGGCTTCTTCTGACATATTCGCTATCAGGTCCGTAATTTTCTTAACATTTCCATCAAGATAGAATGTGATTGGAAAAGTAAGAGAAACCCTTACCGCCTTTCCCCTTTGTTTTCCCGGAATCCATTTCGGGCTAGACTTAACAACCCTGCTGGCCTCAGCATCAAGTAAGGGGTGTGCTTCACGAACAACCGTAACGTTCGAAACGCTGCCGTCTTTTTCAACAACACACCGGACAAATACTTTGCCTTCAATTTTATTTCCCCTGGCTTCTTCAGGATATTTAAGGTTTTGCAGGATCCATGTTCTGAAACCCTCCGGGCCTTTTCCCTGGAAAGAAGGCATCTCTTCAACAATGAAAAATATTTCGGCTGAATCCAGCAGTGCAGGCTTTTGATCAGGTTTATCATTCTTTAAAGTGAATTCAGGAATAGAAAAATTATCTAATGGATCAATTATTGGAAAAATAAAGGACAGGGAATTATCCTGTTCCAATTTACTCAGAGGATTTTCTGAATCTTTGCTAGGAACGGCCTCTCCTGTAAATGAGAAGGTAGCAACCAATATAGCTGCTATGGGTAATATGAACAATGATTTAATTATTGTTCGTTTTTTTGATTGTGTTTTTGTTATCATGGTAATTCGTTTTTTAATTAATGAATGGTTAATTAAATTATGAACACCCTGAAAGAACTGATTGCCGAATACCTGTTGCAGGATTAGTTTCTGATAACTTATTTTACTTTCTCCGTTTTTAATTACTCCCCTGTCTGCCTCATATTCATGCACTTCCCGAACGGCATATTTGTAAAGCCATACAAATGGGTTGAACCACTGCAGGATACAGATAATCTCAAGAACAATGATATCAACAGTATGCAGCCTCTTGATATGCTCCCATTCATGATGCAATATGTTTTTAAGTTCATCATTATTAATATTCCGAGTGTTAATAAAGATCAGATTGAAGAATGAAAAAGGTGAAATGTCTTTTTTTAAAGGTACAATCTTGTAACCGGAGAATTTATTTATACCATATTTCTTTATCAGGCCCATAACCTGAAATAACTGGACAAAGAACTTAACCGAGAAAATAAAAACACCTGCAAAATAAATGGTGTAAATTATATTCAGGAATGAAATAGTATTGCTTTCACCTGCCAAAGTAGTTTCAGGCGCAATAAAAAGATCATCCATCAGGTATTGGTCAATGATGTAAACCATAGTACCGGACTCCGGCATTGCATTAACTGTGATCTTGATAAATGGCAGGGTAATTGCCAGTGCCATTGAAATGCCAAGGATGATCCGGTTCAAAGAAAAATAAGTTTCTTTTCTCAGCAGAAACCAATAAAAAAGATAAAGGATAGCAATACTGATCCCTGATTCATAAAGGAAAATTCCAAACTGGTTCATTTTTTTTGTTTTATAATTTCATCCTCTATGATCTTCAGAATATCTTCCATTTCCTGTACACTTATACTCTTTTCTTTAGCGAAAAAAGAAACCATTTTTTCAAAAGAGTTACTGAAATAGTTTTTCATAAAACTTTTCATATGTGCTTTGGTATATTCCTCTTTATTGACCAGAGGATAGTACCTGTGCGATTTACCGTAAGCGGTATACGAGACAACCCCCTTTTTCTCAAGAATTCGTACAATGGTTGAAACCGTATTGTACGCCGGTTTGGGGTTGGGAAGTTTTTCAATGATCTCCTTCACGAAAGCTTCGTCAAGCCTCCATAGGATCTGCATGATCTGTTCTTCTGCTTTTGTCAGTTCTTTCATTGTGTTCAGTTTACAATACAAATGTACAACTAAAATATTAGTTATACAACTAAAATATTAGTTATTCCAAGCGAAAGATTACAATAATATGATACCCAGGTAGTTGCTATGGTTGTTTTTTGTAGTGTTTTATTTTTATTTACGGAACATCAGGCATTCTGTGCACTAATAAGATTTAGAGCTGAACCGGCTTTAAACCATTTAATTTGGTTTTGGTTGTAAGAATGATTGACCGGAAATTCTTCAGATGAGCCATCGGAATGATAAAGCACTACAGACAAGGGCTTGCCAGGTGTAAAGTCTTTCAATCCGATAATATCAACATTATCATCTTCCCTGATCTTGGCGTAATCAGCCGGGTTAGCAAATGTAAGACCCAGCATTCCCTGTTTTTTTAAATTGGTTTCATGAATTCGGGCGAAAGCACGGACAAGTACTGCTTTAACACCAAGAAAACGGGGTTCCATGGCAGCATGTTCACGTGAGCTTCCTTCACCATAGTTCTCATCACCAATCACAATTGAACCAATACCCGCTTTTTTATAAGCGATTGCAGTTTCAGGGACTGGTTCGTAATCACCACTTAACAGGTTTTTCACATGGTTGGTTTTATCATTGAAGTAATTTACAGCACCGATAAGCATATTCTGTGATATATTTTCAAGATGTCCGCGGTACCTGAGCCATGGCCCTGCCATTGAAATATGGTCAGTGGTACATTTACCTTTAGCCTTAATCAGAACTTTCAAGTCTTTATAATCTTCCCCATCCCAGTTTTTGAAAGGAGTCAGAAGCTGCAGACGTTCAGAATCCGGGGCTACATTTATATCAATTGAACTACCATCTTCTGCGGGTGCCTGATAACCATTATCCTTAACATCAAAGCCTTGTGGAGGAAGCTCTATCCCTACGGGTTCTTCCAGTTTGACCTCTTCCCCATTCTTATTAGTGAGAGTATCTTTTAATGGATTGAAGGTCAAATCGCCTGCAATAGCAAAGGCAGTAACAATTTCTGGCGAGGCTACAAAGGCATGGGTATTTGGGTTACCGTCGTTCCTTTTTGAAAAATTCCTGTTAAAGGAGGTTATAATGGAGTTCTTTTCCTGTTTCTCTGCCCCATGTCTTGCCCATTGTCCAATACATGGACCACAGGCATTAGCCAGGACAATACCACCTATTTTATTAAAAATATCTAACAATCCATCTCTTTCGATGGTGTATCTGACCTGCTCTGAGCCCGGTGTAATGGTAAATTCAGCCTTAAATTCCAGATTCTTATTTAATGCTTGCCGGGCCACTGAAGCAGAACGTGTGATATCTTCATATGAAGAGTTAGTACAGGATCCTATTAGGCCAACTTCCAGTTTTGGAGGAAAATTATTTTCTTTAACTGCTTTAGCAAATTCAGATAAGGGCCATGCCCTGTCAGGGGAGAAAGGCCCGTTAATATGTGGTTCCAGCTCTGAAAGATTGATTTCAATAAGCTGGTCGAAATATTTATCAGGATTTTCATATACTTCAGGGTCTCCCGTCAGGTGGGTAGCAATTTTATCAGCTTCAGCAACAACATCTTCACGACCAGTCGTTTGCAGGTACGATTTCATTTTGTTGTCGTAACCAAATAAAGAAGTGGTAGCACCGATCTCAGCTCCCATATTACAAATTGTGCCTTTACCAGTACAGGAAATACTTTTAGCACCTTCGCCAAAGTATTCTAAAATAGCACCGGTTCCACCTTTTACAGAAAGGATGCCTGCTACTTTCAGGATTACATCTTTAGCAGAAGCCCAGCCATTTAATTTTCCTGTTAATTTCACACCAATCAGTTTTGGAAATTTTAATTCCCACGGCATTGCTGCCATAACATCTACCGCATCAGCTCCACCAACACCTATGGCAATCATACCAAGACCTCCGGCATTTACAGTATGTGAATCAGTTCCTATCATCATTCCACCAGGGAAGGCATAGTTCTCAAGTATCACCTGGTGAATAATTCCGGCCCCGGGTTTCCAGAAACCAATTCCATATTTATTTGATACAGAAGATAGAAAATCATACACCTCCTTGTTGGTCACATTGGCCTCTTTCAAATCCTCATCCGCACCCAATTTTGCCTGGATCAGATGATCACAGTGAACCGTAGAAGGTACAGCAGTTTTAATCCTTCCTGCCTGCATGAACTGAAGAAGGGCCATTTGAGCAGTAGCATCCTGCATTGCAACCCTGTCGGGTCTAAAATCAACATAGTCAGTGCCCCTGATAAAAGACTTATGTGGAGATCCCGGATCGAGGTGAGAATATAATATCTTTTCGGTAAGAGTAAGAGGTTTACCAACAATCTGCCTGGCTTTTGCAAGCTTGTTTCCCATCGTTGAATAAACCTTTTTTATCATTTTAATATCAAAAGCCATGAGTTTTTCCTATTATAGTTATAATTTCCTACAAAAGTATAAATAATGTGATATTTTTATAAATTTACAAATTGATTTATTCATTATTACGGATATGAGTTTTATACCACGGTTTCTAAAATTCGTTCAATTCCTGGATAATATAAGAATCTCAGTAAACTCGATCAGAGCCAGCAAGATTAGGGCTGTTTTAACAATTTTTATTATTGCTATTGGCATAATGGCCCTGGTTGGAATTCTTACAGCTATTGAATCGATTAAAAAAACTCTGACAGACCAGTTTACTTTGATGGGAGCCAACACTTTTACCATTGAAAGCCGTAGTATGAATGTACAAATTGGCAATAAACGATACAGGAAGAAAAATCATTCCCGAATTACATACCGTGAGGCAGAAAGATTTAAGGAAGAATTCAAATTCCCGGCAATTATATCAGTTGCCACATATGCCACCGGTATCGGAACAGTAAAATATAAATCAAAAAAGTCCAATCCAAATATCTTGGTTCTTGGGTCAGATGAGAATTATCTTTATACTTCAGGAAATGAAATCGAAAAGGGAAGGAATTTTTCATTAAGTGATATCCAGTCGAACCGGAATGTTGCAATAATAGGTAGTGATCTGGCTAATGCTATATTTGAAAAGTTTCAGGATCCAATTGATAAAGTGATTTCGGTTGGAGGTGGAAAGTTTCGGGTAATTGGCGTATTAAAATCAAAGGGAGCAAGTATTACCGGACTTGACAAAATTTGTATTCTTCCGATCACATGTGTAAGGTATTACTATTCACGCCCCAATATGCGGCATGATATTGACGTAATGCCCAATGACCCGAAGTTGCTGGATATGTCAGCAAGTGAAGCAGAAGGCCTGTTCCGGATAATTCGGGGCCTTGATGCCAGGGATGAGAGCGATTTTAATATTACCAAGAGTGATAATCTGGTGAATATGTTATTGGAAAATATCAAATTTGTCACCATTGCTGCAACTGCTATAGGACTGGTTACTTTGTTGGGCGCAGTAGTTGGCCTTATGAATATTATGCTGGTTTCTGTAACTGAAAGAACCCGGGAGATAGGAATACGGAAGGCCATTGGCGCCAAAGCTAATAGCATTAAACAACAGTTTTTGTTTGAAGCAATATTGATTGGTCAGATAGGAGGGGTATTTGGCATTTTTCTTGGGATCCTTATTGGTAACCTGGTTTCACTTCTCACCAATACTTCATTTGTAGTTCCATGGGAATGGATAATCGGAGGAGTACTGGCATGTTTCCTGGTGGGATTGGCATCAGGATATTTTCCTGCAGTAAAAGCTTCCAGGCTTGACCCAATCATAGCTTTGCATCATGAATAATCTTTATAAGATATTTAAAAGTCTATGGAATTATTGATAATTGAAAAAACAAATGTGACTCCTGAAATCCGGTTTAATCCTTTTGAGGGGATATTGATGATGAAAGGCAGGTCAATTCCTGAAAATCCTGTGGATTTTTATTCTGGTCTAATGGACTGGATCAAAGAGTACTATAGTTCACCAAAGGAAATTACTGAATTTCAATTTGAATTTGAATATGTAAACAGCGGATCAGCTAAGTTTATTCTGGAAATATTAAGAAAAGTAAGAATGTCTCAGGACCAGGGGAAAACTACCATGGTAAGATGGTTTTATGAAGAGGAAGATGAAGCTATTCAGGAACTTGGAGAGTATTTCAGGGATATGTTAAAGATTCCAATTGAATTGATCCCCGTTGTTCAAAACTAAATATAGATGCCTTTTTTTATATCACAATAATATAAATAGGAATCACCCCTAAATTACACTTTTTTGACGTTTTCCAGGATTTTTCTATGGATGGTTATCAATAAATTTTACAGATTATTAACACTTTATGTTACCCTAAATAAGGGATACTAATAAAAAAGCCCTGAAGTCCAGGGCTTTTTTCAAATGTAAGAAAATTGTTAGAATAATTTTTCAATAAGGTCAACAACACGTGCCGAATAACCCCATTCATTATCATACCATGAAAGTACCTTTACAGTTTTTCCATTTACCATTGTACTTAGAGCATCAAAAATGGAAGAATGGGTATTATGAATTACGTCTACTGAAACAATCGGGTCTTCAGTATATTCCAGAATTCCCTTCATAGGACCGTCAGCTGCTTTTTTCATAGCCGCATTTATTTCTTCAACAGTGGTATTCACCTTCAGGTTTGCCACAAGATCAACAAGAGAACCGGTAGGGGTGGGTACGCGTATAGCCATTCCATCAAGTTTCCCATCTAACTCGGGAATTACCTTTCCAACAGCTTTAGCAGCACCGGTAGTAGTAGGAATTTGGGAAATGGCAGCCGACCTGGCTCTTCTCAGATCTGAGTGTGGCATATCCAGGATTCTTTGGTCATTAGTATAGGAATGTATGGTTGTCATCAATCCATTTTCAATACCAAAATTGTCGTGTAAAACTTTAACAACCGGAGCCAGACAATTGGTTGTACAGGATGCATTTGATACACACTGATCCTCAGGCCTTAAAGCTTCATCATTTACACCAAGAACGATCATATTATCAATAGTGTCTTTAGAGGGTACAGTTAAGATCACTTTCTTTGCACCATTTTTTAAGTGGTCACCGTAACCCCCTTTTGGATTTTCTTTTTGTCTGAATATTCCCGTAGACTCAATAACAATATCAGGTGTTTTTCCCCATGGAATGTTTGCAGGACTTTTTTCAGCAGAAACAGAATACTTTATTCCATTTACTATAATCCCGTTTTCGTCATACGTTACATCACGTTCAAATTTCCCTTGTGTAGAATCATATTTTAGCAGATACGCAAGAGTTTTGGCATCTGTAAGGTCATTTATTCCAACAATTTCAAGTTCAGGCCTTTCAAGAATTATCTTGAAGGCATTTCTTCCAATTCTTCCGAATCCGTTAATAGCAACTTTTATCTTTGGCATGATTAAAAAATATATTAGTTAATAAATCGCATCAAAAGTAGAGAATAAAATTAAAATGTTCAAGAAAATTAATGGGGTTGAATAAACTTTTGTTAAATAATTAACAGTTCATTATAGAATATATTGAAATGAAGCTTGTAGAAAATCTGAAAGAAATGACCTTTAATACACCCGTGTGCTTGATAAGGTTTGGAACTCTGACTTTAATCATAAAGAAATTGGTAGGTGAATCGGGCGGAAAATTAACCTGGGAAATTAATATAATTGTCTTCTTTCTTCCTCATATTTGAGTTTAGTTTCCGATTTGATATCGACAATCTTGCCAAAACGGAAACTGGCATAAATTGCAGGGAAAAATTGTTTATTATCATCTGAGGCCATAATAGGTATTTTCTTAATATATGCATCAAGCATACCGCCGACTTCTAAGGCACTGATTACCGGATCTCTTTTTCCAAATTCAAAATTAATACCAATCCTGCCATAAAGACCGGGAACCAGTTTAATTTCATCAAACCCTTTAAAAAAAGATGCACGGCTCAGGATATCATATGGGGAATGAATGGATGAATTGAATTTTTCGGTAACGATTATGTATGACATGCCACCAACTGATTTAAATACTTCATAATAAACTGGTTTATAGAAACCCAAAGAAAGCCCGCCGGTGTAAAGAAAACGAATGGCAATCCCTCCTTTATCAATTTTTTTATATTTGATTCTTTGGAAACCGATTCCTGCTCTAACATTGAAAAAGAAGTTCATTTTACCAAAAACAAACCTTTTGTTGTTGGGGTACCAGCTATTGACAGTTTTGATTTCCTTAGGGTGTTTAATAATGCTTATTTCAGCTTCATACACCCGCTGGTTAAAAAAGTTGATCCGTTTACTATACCTGAAACTTCCACCATACCCAATTGAGCTAAGTGTGGCTCCTAGTGAACGTTCATTCCGGTAAAATAATTTCCTTTGATCATCGATTTCTCCCTGTGGAAAGACCTCCGAAACAATGCAGAAGAAAATCAATATTAATCCTATCCTGTTCATGGACTGATCAGATAACATATAAGGCAAGCACCCGAATCTGAAAGAAGCTGACCATGAAAAGAGCCTGAGTCAAATTAGCCGTTTTCGACCGTCAGTTCAGTGTCGGCCTGGGTATATGCTGGACATATTTCGTTATTGCAGGAACTGAAAATACTCGCAAGTAAAAAACAAACTGCTGCAATGATGAATAACTTCTTCATATTTATTACAATTATTAGCTCAAATCTATGCTTCCTACCTTTTGAAGCAAAGATAGGCTATTTTTAAAAAAAAACCAACTGCAACCGCCCAAAGTTATTAAGAACCTTTTTAAACAACGTAATTATTTAAAAAATATTTTGGACAGATATTCTTTGTTACGAATTCAGGAAGAAAAGGTTACCTGAAAGAAATTAATAGTTTAACTTCCATACCGGAGTCCTGCCTAATGTCCATGGAACACCCGCGTTTGATAAATTTTTTTCAAGTTCAGGGAAATCAACCATAATCACTTATATTAAAAAAAGCTGCCCTGCAAAAGAACAGCTTTTTTTTCTGTAGCTTTATTTATTTGATGATTATTTTCTTAACAACAAACCGTTCCCCAAAATTCATTTGGATGAAATACAAACCAACAGGTTCCTGAGTCAGGTCAATTGTGATTATTATTCCCTGTGGATTGTAAAAAGTTTTTGTAAATACGGTTTGTCCTGAAATATTGGAGATCCTTATATCCATCTCTTTTTGAGGGACATTGGTGAAGTCTAAGTTAAATAATCCACTACCCGGATTGGGATAAATAATGAGACTGTTTTCAAAACCGGTTTCATTAATTGCAGTAGCATCTGAGATATACACCGGTCCAACACGATCGTAAAATGATGTATCTGCTGCATCAAGAATAAAAAGGTCAATAGAATCAGTAATTGCATCGAGCGGAATCACAAATGATAAGGTATCCCTTGATGCTTCAATAGGGTCAGGTTCACCATATTCATCCATAGTTATCAGGAATAATTCATCCAGCACATAACTATATCCACCTATATATACGCTGTCGATGTCGGTATAGGTCCATTCAAAGACCACTGTGTCACCAATATAATATGTTTCCCCGGCCTGTGGTGAAACAAACTCAAGAACCCTGTTGTCTTCAAGGGTGAGCGGTCCTACTGAAACATTAAACGTAGTATCATAATAATCAAAAATGATAATATCATATGTTCCGGCATCAGCTAAATGAGGTATTGGTACAGGTAAGATACCAAGAGAAGCATCAATAGGTTGAGGAAACATTTCATTATCAATAACAAGATAGACTGAATCATCAGCATAGGAATAAATTCCAATTAAAATACTGTCAATATTTATGGCGGTCCATTGAAGAATAATAAGGTCGCCCAGGGCATAAACATCATTTGGCTGAGGACTGGTAATAACAAGGCTCCTTGGACCAGTAGTGGTAACATCAACTTTTACAGGAGCTGCCTGAAGATTTGGCATTGCTTCATCGTCTTCTGCAACTACCCAGATGTTATATGCGGTATTTGGGTTGGCACCCGGTATGATCTCAAAATAATCTGTGTTGGAATTGGTAACATTAATGCTTCCATGAGGCAGAACAGTAACTGTGTCGTAGTTAACACCGGCTTTAACCTGCTCAGAAGTCGGAGGAGTTCCCCCGTCAAAAATAACTATATAATACACTGTTCCTGGCTCGTCCATGTTGACAACGAGAGTGCCCTTATCATCCACTACATTAATTATTTTAGGATAGCCTGATGTCCAAACCGGTGGTGCTATGTATGGTACGGAGGCTGTTAAAGTCTGTCCGGTATTTACACTACTAAAAATATTGGTTCCCGGAGCTTGCCAGGTAAAATCTGAATAAGAACTGCCGGAACCAGCTAGCTGAAGTGAATTGCCCGTAGGAAAATCATTTATCCATGCATTAGAATGGCCAAAAGAGACCAGCCCAAGTGTAAAAACAAAGAAAAAGAGTAAAGATTTTTTCATAGCATTAGGGATTTAATGTTAAATATAAAAATTCTGAATTGAAGTTGTCTAAACATTTTTTAATAGAATAGGGTAATAAATGTAAAAAATTAATTCCTATTAAGGAAACAAACCATTGTAATATTTATGAACAGAACTGTGAATTTTAAATTGAATGCAAATAACAAGTTGAAAAGTGATCTTTATACATGTTTTTGTTTGATGGTTTCATTAATATTGCAAACAAAAACGAGCTATGATAAAAACTATCCATAACCATCGTTCCATAAGGAAATATAAATCTGATCTCATTGACGATACTGTATTAAAGGGTATTCTTGAAGCCGGTACCCGTGCCTCGACTACAGGCAATATGCAGGTGTATTCAATGGTTGTTACTACCGATCATAACTTAAAACAGAAACTGTGGGAACCACATTTTAAGCAGGATATGGTTAAGCAAGCTCCTGTGATCATTACTTTCTGCGCTGATTTTAACCGGTTCAATAAATGGTGTGAGCAAAGAAATGCTGTACCTGGATATGACAATTTTCTGTCTTTTTTCACCGCTGCCATCGATGCCCTGCTGGTTGCTCAGAATGTGGCTCTTGCTGCTGAAGATCAAGGATTGGGTATCTGTTATTTAGGAACAACCACTTATATGGCCAATACCATTATTGACATTCTGAACCTGCCTGAATTTGTTATACCCATCACTACTCTTGTATTAGGGTATCCCGATGAAACACCACCCCTGACTGACCGGTTACCTCTTGAGGCGGTGCTGCATAATGAGGTATATAAAAATTATTTGCCTGAGGATATTGACCGTTTGTATGCTGAAAAGGAAGCTCTTCAGGAAACTCTTGACCTGCTTGAAGAAAACAAGAAAGAGACTCTGGCACAGGTTTTTACCGATAATCGCTATACACGGAAGGATAATGAATTCTTCTCGGAGAAGTTACTTGATGTTATCCGGAAACAGGGATTTATGAAGGATGATTTATGAACGATGAATGATGAAGGATTGTTTAATTGTTTAATTGTTATATTGCGGACTGTGGACTGGGGATTGATAGGGTGACAGAGAGACTGAGAGAAAGGGCGATGGGGCGAAGGGCCGAGTAAGACGAAGCTCCCTGCCCGAATGCCCGCCTGACCAATCATTCGGGCAGGACTTCGGTCGGTCGGTCGGTTCGTCATTTTAGACAAAGCAAGTGAAAGGGCGATGGGGCGAGAGGGGGCTAAGGAATTGCGGATTTACAAACACTATTTAACAATTGGTACGCGTAGATGCATACTCACTGAAGCAATACCTGCTCTTCTCCTTAGGAGTCCTTCGGACAAACCTTTTTACTTTCTTCATTTTACATTTTTACTTTTAGACTTTCACTTCAACCAGTCAGATAATTGATTGAAGAGCTCATATACTCCTTTCTCATTTGTAATTATTAAATTCCCGCCGGCATTTTTACTGGAAAATACTTTCAACGGAAATGTTAGCTGCTCTTTGATCTTAAAAGTTGCTGCTTCACTTCCATCAGCGAGAACCGGGTTAACCACCATCACCTTCCGGGGGCACAACACCGCGATAAGATCGGGCAGATCATATTTGTTAAGCGCACCTGCAACTGTGGAGGGGATGTATGCCGGCTTATAATCACGGGTGATGGCAATATCTTCAAAGCTCAGGAAGGGCCGTATCAGACCGATTTTTTTTATTTCCGGTTCAAATACCGCGGCATGTAACAGTACACTTCCAAGTATCCCATGTGCCAATGCGGAAACGGTTATTGATTCTCCTCCATAATTATGTGCAAAATGTACCACCCGTACAATATCTTCTGCCCTGAGCCCGACAATGGACTTACCGGTCATATTTCCTGCAAACCATTGGTTATAAGATATATTATCAATATATGCATCACCCTTCAGATATCCGGGACCCAGTTGTCCAATACCTGGCAGATCGAAAAGTAACACAGGATATCCCAGTCTGAGTAGAGAAAGGAACAGACTGTCATGATTGGCTGCATATTCCATCCCCTGCTCATCCATGATAAGCACAATTTCCTTCACCATATTTTTTGAAGGCTTAAACAAGGCAATTGGAAGCATATAATCTCCACTACCGGGTATAAGGAACTTCTCCAGGATATAATCATCTTTAACATACCGGCCTGAAAAAATGGCCTTCCCGAATTGACGGGGATACTCAAATCCGCAAATCTCCAGGACTGACTCAGGAACTTTTTCAAGATATTGTTCAATATGGAGCCTTGAGGCTTTTAATACCTCCGCCTGATTCTGTACTATTTTTTTGTTCAGGGAAAAAATCGTTTCTCCTTTCAGTGTGGTAGAAAGCTGTCCGGTCTCGGTAACCCATAATTCTTCCGGGTCGAATATTTCAACATCAAGATCTGCAGAATCCCCCGGATTGTCGAGATATCTTTGAAAAAATGCATACATGGCCTCTCTGTTTTTTTTGGTTGAAGCATGTCCGTCATCATCTTCTGACATCATAATATGTCCCTCAAATCCCAGAGCTCTGTACGATTTCCTGGCTTCCCGGTAAGTGTCTCTCGCCCCCTGGATGCTGAAAAAATCCCTTGTAGTACTGATGATCAGGGTCGGTTTGGGGGCTCTCACTTCAAGTAAATCGGCATGGTCAAGACCTTCTTTTATCATGTGAAACAGATTCTGTTCGGCATCCTGAGGTCCGATGGTTTTCAGCACCATTTTCATACTGGTAATAAAACATTCAGGTGCAGCAGCTAAAATCCTGTCATCAATGGCGGCAGCATAAGCAGTTTGTGTACCTCCGCCTGACCTGCCGGTCATACCTATTCGTAAAGGGTCAACTTCTTTGCGTGTTACAAGGTAATCAATAGCTCTTACTGCATCCCATATAAAATACTTTGTGGGCGAATAGCCTGATATATAACATTGTGCTCCCGGGTATGAATGTTCGTGTGTTGAGCCAAACCGGGGTTTCCCTGTTTCCTGGTCAAAATATTGCAGCCGTTCTCCCTGTCCTACCGGATCGAAGGCAAATACTACAAATCCTTTCATTACCAGATTGATGATCACATGCTGGTAAACATCACTACGGAATCCTTCTGCCGTATGTCCACAAGCATAGAGAATGGCAGGAGCTTTCCCTCTTATCTTACTGGGAATAAATAATGCGGAAGTGACATAATACCCGGGGAGTGATTCAAATATCACTTTCTCTACCCGGTAATTTTTTGTTTTTATTACCTCCGTTACCCGTGCATTAAGGGGAGTTCTCTGTGGAAACGGGCCAATAAGCCGTAACAGTTTTTCCCTGACCTGAGCCTGCCTCTGCATCCATTCCTCCTTTGATTGTAATTTACCAACTTCGGCCGTCCGTTGACTTAGTTGATCGAAAGCTCTTGAACACAGGTGTTTGTACAGTGAGTTTTCTGCATCAGAACAATACTTCCAGTAATTGAAAAGAGATACATTATCCTGGGCTATAGATCTGCCCGAAACAAATAAAACTAATAAGGCTACAAGTGCCATGCTTTTTAGGATCCATCGGACTTTCATAAAAAAACTGTTTTAGTTTGAAACTATTTTGAAACTACTTTAAAACTATTTTGAAACTATTTTGTTCCGAAGGTCCAAAGGACTCCTATGGAGAATCCCTTTGGGAAAACCACTTTGAAACTTCATTAATCCTTTAATTCAAATTCCACTCCCAATTTATCAGCAACTTCCTTTACGTCTTTCTGAATGCCTGGCAGAACCTTTATACCTTCTTTAAAAATCCTTTCTTCAGCTTCCCGTTCAATATCACCCGGGATCAATACTTTTTTCCCTTTAACTGGTTTTGAATTCCTGAAGGTTGTGATCCATTTGTCCATTCTCTTTTTAAATTCTTCAGCTTTCATAAAACCGTCGATCCGCATAGCCCCGAAAAAATGACCCATGCCTTTTCCAACCTCTATTTCAGGCATTGGCAAATAAGCAAGGAAGGGAGGAACAAATGGACCAAAATTAGCGCCGGAAAGAACACCGGTTAAGATGTCAACAACAGCTCCAAGTGCATAGCCTTTATGGCTGCCATGCTGCAAATCCCCGCCCAGGGGAAGCATTGATCCTCCCTTTTTCATAATATCCGGGTCATCAGAGGGTACTCCATCTTTATCCTGAACATATCCGAGAGGTACCTTTTCTCCTTTCTTGGAAGCAACGGCTAATTTACCCCGTGCAATGGGGGTGGTCGAAAAGTCGGCAACAAAAGCAGGTTGTTTACCCGCAGGCACGGCCATGGTAATAGGATTGGTCCCAAGCATTCTTTCTACTGAATTCACAGGTGCAACCATAGGATTTGCATTGGTCATTGATATCCCGATCATGTCATGTTCCAGGGCCATCATGGCGTAATAACTGCCAATGCCTAAATGATTGGAATTTCTTGTTGCCACCCATCCGGTTCCTGAATTTTTTGCTTTTTCAATTGCAAGTATCATCGACTTTGTTGCGCCAACTATTCCGACAGCTCCATCAGCGTCAATCACCGCAGTTCCGGGGGTTTCATGCACTACTTTTACATTTGGTCTGGTATTGATCCGGCCGGCTTTCCAAAGCTGGAAATAATCTTTTATACGTATCATTCCATGGGAAGGAAGGTTCCGGAGTTCAGCGCGGATAAAGACATCTGCTATTGCCTGTGCGTCTTCAGTGGGACAATCTATTTTTTCGAAAATTTGAATAATGAAATCTCTAAGATATTCAGGTGTGTACATTTTACAATTAAAAATTAAAAATGAAGGAATTAAATGTTACTGGTTAAAAGTAGTAAAATTCAATTAAATACTTCATTTGGTCGCTATGGCTCCCTGTCATATACACTTTGGGCGTCATATACTCTCCGCCGGCCAGCGGATCGTGCCTGCCCGCCCGGATGACTCCGTTCGGACGGGCCCGCCGAAGCTTGCGAAGGTGGGTCATTTGCCAGGGCAATGCCCTCGCGTCAAATGTGTTGGTCGGCAAATATTATTGTACAACCTGAACATTAAATCCTGAGCGAACGAAGTGAGTCGAAGGATCTCCTTAAAGTTTATTACTACCTAAAATAGTCAGAATTCTGTTAAGGAGATCTCTCCCTGCGGTTCGGGAAAACATTCCCCGCCCGAACGTACCCCGTCCGAATGCCCGCCTGAACGACGTAGTCGGAGAGGGATGAGTCCTTTCTTCCAAGCGGGAATTCGTTCGAACTGGGGCAGGCTTTGCTCTCTAAGTTCCATGTTTCTTAATGATAACCTAATGATAACCTAATGACAACCTAGTGACAACCTAATGACAACTTAATGACAACTTAATGACAACTTAATGACCATTAAATGACTATTAACCAGATGTTTTACCATTTATTATCCCCACCATTCACCATTCATTATTCACTTATTTCTTCCCTGAATACATAAAAAGAGTTTGCCTGAGCTTTGGCAGTAATGATTATGTCGTTGATATTTACATGGTCAGGGCGGCTAACCGCAAACCAGATTACCTCAGCCACATCCTCACCTGAAAGAGGCTTCATACCCTTGTAAGGGACTTTTGCCTTTTTGCGGTCACCCTTAAAACGAACAATTGAGAATTCAGTTTCTACTAATCCCGGATTTACAGAAGTCACCTTGATCCCTGTTGACAACAGATCTATTCTCATTGCTTTACTAAGAGCATCAACTGCATGTTTGGTAACACAATAAACATTACCCCTTTCATACACCTCTTTACCGGCGATAGAAGCAATATTAACAATATGGCCATTTTTGATCATCAACGGAATAACGGCTTTTGAAATATACAATAACCCTTTTATGTTAGTGTCAATCATTCTTTCCCAATCATCGATTAAACCATCCTGAATAAGACTGAAACCGGCGGCAAGTCCGGCATTATTCACCAGAATATCGATTTTTCTCCATTTTTCTTCAAGATTTTCGACTGCCGCCAATACTTCTTCATTATTTCTAACATCGAAATTAAGTGCAAGAACCTCAACCTTATGGTTATTGATTAATTCTTCTTTAAACTGATCAAGTAAAGAGGATCTTCTTCCAGTAATGATCAGATTGATTCCTTTGGTGGCGAATTTAATTGCGGTTGCCTTTCCAATGCCGGAAGTGGCGCCGGTGATCATGGTAATTTTATTCATATGGGGCTAATATTGTTTTATTTTCAAAAATATAAAAAATGATCAAATCTGGAAGGTAACAAAGGATATGTTAATTTCTAATTTATTAAAATTGGAATTTAGTACATGTTAAGAGTAAAATATGTTGATTATATTTGTTTCAGTTTTGGAAACCTAATTTTATCCTTATATGATGTCAAAGAGCAAAGTTACTCTGGAAACAGCTGAGAAACTAGGCCTGGATTCAAATGAATATAAGATGATCAGGGAAATCCTTGGCAGAAATCCTAATTTCACTGAACTCAGCATCTTTTCAGTTATGTGGTCGGAACATGCTTCCTACAAGAATTCAATAAAATGGCTGAAAAAACTACCAAGGAAAGGTGATCATATCCTTGCTGAAGCAGGTGAGGAGAATGCGGGCCTTGTTGATGTTGGGAATGGATTAGCCTGTGCTTTCAAGATTGAATCACATAACCATCCGTGTGCAGTGGAACCGTATCAGGGAGCTGCCACCGGTGTCGGAGGGATCAACAGGGATATTTTTACAATGGGTGCCAGGCCTATTGCTCAACTCAATTCACTCAGGTTTGGGGATATGAAACTGGAACGGACCAAATGGCATATGAAAGGAATTGTAAAAGGTATTGGGGATTATGGCAATGCCTTTGGAGTTCCTGTTGTTGGAGGTGAAGTTTATTTTAATGAATGCTACAATACCAACCCTCTGGTTAATGCTATGTCGGTAGGATTAATGGAAAAGGATGATATGATCTCTGCTATTGCTAAAGGGAAAGGAAATCCGGTGTATATTGTAGGTTCTTCAACCGGAAAAGATGGTATTCATGGTGCAACGTTTGCTTCAGCTGATATTACTGAAAACTCGGCTGAAGACCTTCCTTCTGTGCAGGTTGGTGATCCTTTCCAGGAAAAGCTGCTTCTGGAGGCCACTCTTGAACTCAATAAAACCGGAGCGGTTATTGGGATGCAGGATATGGGAGCTGCTGGTATAATCTGTTCAACATCTGAAATGTCGGAAAAAGGAGGGCACGGTATGAAAATTGATCTTGGAAAGGTGCCACTGCGACAGAAAAATATGGAGCCGTGGGAGATCCTTCTTTCCGAATCCCAGGAAAGAATGTTGGTGGTAGTTGAGAAAGGACGGGAGAAGGATGTGGAGGCTGTGTTTGAAAAATGGGACCTGAACTGTGTCATTATTGGCGAGGTTATTGAAGAAGATCGTTTATACTTTTACATGCATGATGAATTGTATGCTGATGTACCTGCATCTTCGCTTGTTCTTGGTGGAGGTGCCCCACAATACGACAGGGAATACAGTGAACCATCATATTTTAAAGAATTCCGGAAATTTTCAATTGATGATGTGCCTGAACCTGAAGATATGAAAGAAGTAGTCAGGATGATGATCAGGAACCCTAATATAGCAAGTAAACGATGGGTATATGAACAGTATGATACAATGGTTGGTACCAATAACATGAGTACCAATTTTCCATCAGATGCAGGCCTGGTCAATATTAAAGGGACACGCAATGCATTGGCACTCACTGTTGACTGCAATTCCCGTTATGTAATGGCCGATCCGGATGTTGGGACACAAATTGCCGTCGCTGAAGCTGCCAGGAATATTGTTTGCTCCGGTGGAAAACCTCTTGCAATAACCAACTGCTTGAACTTCGGAAATCCATATAATCCAGTGGTTTACTGGCAATTTGTGAAATCTGTGCAGGGTATGGCCAAAGCCTGTAAGAAATTTAATACACCTGTTACCGGCGGAAATGTAAGCTTTTACAACCAGACCTCAATTGATGGGAACGTTGTACCGGTACACCCAACTCCAACCATTGGTATGCTTGGGATTTTAAAAGAAAAGAACAATCAGATGAGTATGGCCTTTAAAAGAAAAGGGAGTATGATTTATCTTATTGGCCGTTCATTTAATGATATAGCTTCATCAGAATATCTTGCAACCTGGCATAAAATTGAGGAATCGCCTCCTCCAAAATTTGATATTGAAATGGAATATAAAGTGCAGAAGGTAGTTGAAGATATAATCCGTTTTAGCCTTGTTTTATCTGCTCATGATATATCTGAAGGAGGTTTATTTATTACTCTCCTGGAATCAGCAATACCAAAATGTCTTGGATTTGATATTACTACGGATGCTGAAATCAGGAGAGATGCATTCCTTTTTGGGGAATCACAAAGCCGAATTGTTGTTTCTGTTTCTTCTACACGGGAAACAGAATTTATTGATTTTATGTTGCAGCAAGAAGTTCCTTTTTCTGCTCTGGGCCATGTCACACGCGGAGAGATCAGAATAGATGATGTTTCTTTTGGATTTATCTGCGACTTGAAAAAGGAATATATGACAGGGATAGAAAATGACCTTGCAGAATAGTTTATATCAGGAAGCTGTGACACAACCTTATAAAGAAATTGATGCCGGGAAGAAAGAGCAGGTGGAAGTGATGTTTGATCAGATAGCCCCGAAATATGATTTTTTAAATCATTTTTTATCATTTGGAATTGACCGCCTGTGGAGAAAAAGGGCTGTTAAGAAATTAAAACCTTTTTCACCAAATAAAATTCTTGATCTTGCTACCGGAACAGGAGATCTGGCCATTGCGGCCATAAGGTTAAAACCAGAAAAAATTATAGGCATCGACATTTCCGGGAGAATGCTTGAGAAAGGCAGGTTGAAAATAAAAAAGAAAGGCCTGGAAAGAATTATTGAACTACAAACCGGTGATTCAGAAAAGATTCCTTTTCCGGAAGAGGAATTTGATGCTCTCATGGTGGCATTTGGAGTACGAAATTTTGAAGACCTGAACAGGGGCCTTAATGAAATGTACAGGGTTCTGAAACCAGGTGGTACCTTTGTTATACTGGAATTTTCTTCCCCATCATATTTCCCGATTAAACAGATATATTCATTCTACTTTTTTAAAATCCTGCCACAAATAGGAAAGATGGTGTCAAAAGACAGTTCTGCATACTCGTATCTGCCAGAGTCGGTTGACGTTTTTCCCGACAGAGAAAACTTTCTCGGGCTTCTTGAAAAAACAGGGTTTTCATGCCTTTCTTTTGAATCACTGAGTTTTGGTATCGCAGCTATTTATACCGGAATAAAAGAGAATTACAATATTGTGAAGAAATTATAGTTTATAGTTCATGTAAGTTAAAATGGGTTGAAAAAACTGTTACTGATCATATTGTCCCTTTTACCTGTTCTTGGTTTTTCACAAAAAAAGAAACCAATGAACGATGTCATTTATGATAAGAAGACCTTACATTTTGGCTTTACACTAGGACTGAATACAATGGATTTTGTACTATATCCTTCCCGTTCTGCCATATTACCCGATTCACTTTACCCTGATGTAGCCATGCTTCATCCGGGTTTCAATATCAATGTTGTTTCCAGCCTGAAACTTTCGGAACATTTTAATTTCAGGTTTCTTCCGGGTATAAGTTTTGGCCAGCGCAGCATATATTATTACAGAAGATACGATGGACAGCAAGGAGATTCACTTGTACTGGAGAATTCAAATCAGAAAATTGAATCTTCATTTCTTGAGTTTCCCTTCATTTTTAAATATAAATCTGTTAGGATAAATAACTGGCGCCCATATTTGATCGGCGGACTTAATTACCGTTTGGATCTTGCAGCAAAGAAAGAGTATAAAGAGGATAAGAACATATACATCAGACTTAAACAATCTGATATTTATTATGAGGTTGGATTCGGGATCGATTTTTTCCTGAAGTATTTTAAATTTTCTGCCGAACTGAAATTATCTGTTGGAATGCGTGATGTGCTGGTTCATGATCCTTCTGCAAGTCATCCCGAACTTGTGACTTCAATTGACCGCCTGAAATCGAAAATATGGATCCTTTCATTTCATTTTGAGTAGTCATAAATTTTTTCTTCTTCTATCACCATTCTCACTTTCTCTAACCTGAGTCTTAACCTCATTTTTAACCTAATTTTATCAATGATCCTTCCTTCTTTTTCTTCGCCTGAACTCAGAACAGATGACAGCTGTTGCAGAGGCAATATTTAATGATTCTGCAACTCCTTCTCCTCTATCAAAAAATGTGGGGATTGATAGCTTCTGTGTTATAAACGGATATAATTCCTTTGAAATCCCTTTTGATTCGTTTCCCATCAGAACAACCCCGCAGGATTTCAGATTTTTTTTATAAATACTTTTGCCCTGAGGGAAAGTCCCATAGACTGGAAGATCTTCCTGTTTGAATTGTTTAAGCGTTTTCTTCAGATCCATATAATGTACCTGTACATAAATAAATGCACTCATACTTGATTGAACCACCTTAGGATTGAAGACATCTGCACTGTTGTGAGAACAGATTATATCTCTGATACCAAACCAACTTGCTATCCTGATAATGGTTCCAAGGTTACCAGGGTCCTGAATGTCATCAAGTGCCAGATAAAGCTGATTTTTCGCAGGTTTGAATTCTTTTTGTTTTTCCGGGATCTTAACTACTGCCAATACATTATGTGGTGTTTTAAGAGTACTGACTTTCTTCAGATCGTTAGTAATAACCTCATGAATTACAGACTGTTTTTTCTGTTTTTCGGACAATTTTTTTATCCACTCCTGTGTTCCGAATATCTCATTAATATTCCAATCAGACAGTAACAGGTCTTCAACTATTTTATCTCCTTCAGCAATAAAATATCCGTGTTTTTGCCGTATTTTTTTCAGTTGAAGAGAATTCAGATATCTGATCTTATTACTGCTTATCATCTTTAATTCATTGCTAAAGTTTAAATAAACTCATTACCCAATAATGTTTATATTTGTTCGTGTTTAAATTTCCTTGATACAAAAGTTGGAAATATTTGTAATAAATAAAAATAATGCTTTCAGGATCAATGGAATTCTGCTTATTTTCCTCTCCATTCTAATTGCTCAATCTTGTCGTCCAACCAAATATGTTCCTGAGGATGAATATCTGTTACAAAAAAGCAAGATCAGAATTGACAAAAAAAAGGAGATTCCTAAGAAAGACCTTAAAAGTTATATAAGGCAGAAACCAAATAAAAGGATCCTTGGTGTCCGGTTCCATCTCGGGCTTTATAATCTCTCAAACCTTGAAAAAGAAAAAGGGATGAGTAAATGGTTAAGGAAAATCGGTGAACCTCCGGTAATTTTTGATGAACACCAGGATGCCAGATCAGTTAAACAATTAGGATCTTATTTAGAGCAAAAGGGGTATTTCGAAGCGGTTGTATCTGATTCGGTATGGTTTGTGAAAAAAAAGGCTTATGTTGAATATGCTGTAACAGCTAATGAACCGCATAAACTTAATAAAATAAAGTTCAGGGTTGATGATCCTGTTATTAGTCCGTTTATTTTTAAGGATACGTCCAATACTTTGTTGAAACAGGGGGATAACTATGATGTCGAAACCCTGGAACTGGAGCGGACCAGGATTGAAAAGCTCTTAAAAAATAACGGATTCTATAATTTTCAGAAAGATTATGTAAATTTTGTGGCTGACAGCACTGTCGGAGATCATTTGATTGATATGACCATTCATGTCAAACCTTTAACAATTCGTCAGGCAGGAAATATTTCAAAGGAGGTACATTTCAGAAAATACCGGATCAGGAATGTTTATTTTTTCGCGGATTATGATCCGGCTGAAGCCCTGAAGAACCCTTCAACTTATTATAATTATCTGGATACAACTATTCATCAGGATTTTTATTTTGTTGTAAAGGAAAAACCAGTTGTTCATTATGATGTGGTCTTAAAGGCCAATTACATTTCACCAGGCGGGTTATATAATTTAACAGATGTTAAGCAAACACAAAAACATTTGTCAGGTTTAAATGTGATAAAACTTGTGGATATTTATTTTACTGAAGTACCTCAGAATCATGTTTCAGATACCGGGACTCTGATTCTTGATTGCCATGTACAGATTGCTTCTAACAGGTTACAGGCTTATTCAATAGAACTTGAGGGTACTAACTCTTCAGGCAACTTTGGCGCATCAGTCAACTTATTGTATCAGCATAGAAACCTTTTTCGGAAAGCGGAGGTTCTGAACTTGAAGTTGAAGAATCTTTATGAGGCCCTCCCACAGGAGGAGAAAGGGTTTAGCAGTGTATATGAACTGGGCATTGGTGCCGATCTTGTTTTTCCCAGGTTTCTTCTTCCTTTCCTCGAAAAAGAAGAATTTGTTAAAAAATTTAATCCGAAAACCAGCCTGTTTACAGCCTATAACTATCAAAGACGCCCTGAATATGTGCGCACCATTGTCACAACATCTTTCGGTTATAAATGGCAGGCAAATAAAAATATTTCACATATTGTAACCCCAATTGACCTTAATGCAATAAAACTCCCTTACATTGATAGTGCCTGGGCTGAGTATATTGATACAACTTCATATTTAGCGTATAGTTATAAGGATGCCTTTATTGCCGGCTTGAGTTATAGTCTTATTTTGACAAATTTTGATATCTCGAAAAAGCGGGATTACTATTTTATGCGCTTAAACATTACTACTTCTGGAAACCTGGTTCATTTGCTTAACAAAACCTTCAATAAGTCTGCCCAGACTGAAGGAAATAAGATTTTCGGCATTGAATACTCACAGTTTTTTATGTGGGATGTGGATATGCGTTATCATACTGTTATAAATGAAGCTAATTCGATAGTTTACAGGGCTTTCTTTGGGATAGGCCTGCCTTATGGAAATTCCCGTGCATTACCTTTTGAGAAGCAATATTTTACGGGAGGTGCCAATGATATCAGAGCCTGGCCGGTAAGATCACTTGGCCCCGGGTCATTTGTCCAAACCAAAACAAATTTTTATAACCAGACTGCTGATCTTAAGATAGTAGCTAACCTGGAGTACCGGTTTAAAGTATTCTGGGTGCTTGAAGGAGCACTTTTTTTAGATATGGGAAATATCTGGGCTGTCAGCAAGGAAGATGACAGGCCAGGGGCATTATTCACCAAAACCTTTTACGATGATTTAGCTATAGGAACAGGAATCGGAGCAAGGTTAAATTTTTCTTTTTTCCTGTTCAGACTTGATTTCGGATTTAAGATGCGTGACCCACAGATCGAGGATTCCAATAAATGGGTATTCCTTAACAATAATTATGGCCGCAAAGATATAACCCTTCACCTTGCAGTTGGATATCCGTTCTGATGGGCTAAATTATTATTAACACTGTTTGCAGTTGAATCTTATATCTGTCTGAAAGTCAGATTGAGGCTATCTGAGTCTGGACAGGTCATACTGCAACAAGGCTCAGCATGAACCAGGTTTCCAAAATCCCAATTTTTATACATAGCTGATCTTGATCATGTTTGTTTGTCCTTTCATGTTAAGAGGGATACTGCCTAAATGAATAATTACTTCATTATCATGAATAAATCCTTTTTCCTTCAGAATATTGAGTGAATGTTCAATGGCCTCATTTATGTTCTCATAAGTGTAGACATAATGTGGTCTTACTCCCCAAAGAATGGATAAACTATTCAGGATCTTTTTATTATTAGTGAAGGCATGTATCTCAGCGGTGGGCCTGTGGCTTGAGATTCTTAAAGTGGTATATCCTGAGTGAGTGAAGCTGATGATTGCTGATGCCTTGCTGATCTCGGCCATTTTACTTGAATGATTGCATATAGTATCAGGCAGGAATGATCTTGAAAATTCTGTGGGCGAATGTTCCCGGATATAAGTAAAACCGTGCCGCTCAGTCCAAGCAATGATCTGCTTCATATTTTTGATCACTTCCACAGGGTATTTGCCAACGGAAGTTTCACCACTAAGCATAAGGCAATCGGCTCCATCTAACACAGCATTTGCAACATCATTGGCTTCTGCCCTGGTTGGCCTGAAGTTTTCAATCATACTTTCCATCATTTGAGTGGCAATTACCACAGGTCTTCCATGGTTAATACATTTCTGTATTATCTCCTTCTGGATCATGGGCAGTCGGTCAAATGAAACTTCCACACCCAGGTCTCCTCTGGCGATCATTATCCCATGAGACACATCAATAATGTTATCTATCTCTGTAAGGGCTTCTGGTTTTTCGATTTTGGCAATCATTCTGGTGGCGGGATGTTTTTTCCTGATTATATCCCTGAGATCGGCCATATCGGTGGCTGATCTTACAAAAGAGAGAGCTATCCAGTCAACTTCATGATCAAGGGCAAATTCTGCATCACATATATCCTTTTCAGTTATACTTGGCTGGGATATTTTTGTATTGGGAAGATTGACTCCTTTTCGTGATGAAAGGATCCCTCCATGTACTACTACGGCTTTAACCGAATTCGTACCATTAGTGTCTGTCACTTCCAGTTTTATTTTACCATCATCGATAAATATAACATCACCCTTCCCTACGTCTTTCGGGAATTCAGGATAGCGGATAGAAAGCTTGTCAGCAGTACTAACACATTCTTCAGTTACTATTTGTACACTTTTTCCATGAGTCAGGTTAATACTATTATTCTCGACTTCCCCTACTCTCAGTTTAGGACCCTGGAGATCAGCAAGGATGGCCACATGTGTATTTAGTTTTTTGTTTAAGTCCCGAATAATTCTGATTACTTTCAGGTGGTCCTCATGAGTCCCGTGTGAGAAATTTAACCGGCACAGGTTTATTCCTTCTCTTATCATTTTCTCGAGTATGTCAGGAGTGTTGCAGGCAGGACCAATAGTGGCCATGACCTTTGTTTTGGTTAATTCCATTTCGTTTTTAGTTTCTTGGGTTAACAGTATAAAATATATCGTAATTATATATTAGTATATTGATATACAGTAGGTTATGATGTTTTCAAAGGCCTTTCGCAAGGAAGATTAAGGCTAAGGTTCTTCTCTTTTTTCCCTTCTTGTATAAAGTTTCATTGATGACCAACCCAAAGAGCTAATCCCAAGAATTATTCCAAATACTCCGAAGACATATTGAAGTGTTAATTTATTCTCTTTTTTAGTAAATTCAAGGCTTGCTTCCTGTAAGTAAATTTTGTCTTGTTTATACTCTGGTGAGTTTAATATTGAATCAAGTCTTTCATTAATTATAGCGGATTCGATATGAGCATCTGTAGATATGTTTTCAGGATCCTTTAATAATTCTTTTCGCCATATCTCTCTTCGTTTATTCTCCAGACTGTCAGCTTCCAGGAGAAGTTTGGTGAGGGGAGGTTTTTCTGAAAGTAAGGTGTCATGTTTTTGTGAGGTATTAAAACAGGTATAGCCACAAAATATAGCAATTATGAATGTTACAAGAATAATTATTTGCAGCCCCCAGTTTTTTAAATTCATTGTTTAATGACATATATTTTTGAGATGGCAACAAAATAGCTAATATTGTTTAGAAAATAAAATATTTCGATTTGAAATTTATGATTTGGATATCTCCGAAAAAAATCATAAATTTTGAGTTAAATCTGTTTAGGTTAATTTGGAACGTAAGCTCAATGTCTGCAAACCCCATAAATTTTACCCGTTTTTTACAGGAGTTGAAACGCCGTAAGGTGATCCATGTGATGACTGTTTACTTAGCTGCAGCTTTTGGCCTGCTGGAATTGACAGATATAATCTCAGGACCCCTAAATTTACCAGGCTGGACCATAACTTTTGTTATGGCCTTTGCGGCGATTGGATTTCCAATTGCGTTTTTACTTTCATGGTTCTTCAAAGCAACCTCTGATGGAATTAAACTAAGAAAATACGTTAGTGTTGCACAATGGGAGGATTTTTACCTGGCTGATTTAGAGCAGGAACCGGATAAACCAGAGGCTGTTTTTCATCATGATGATTTAGTTTCATACATAAAAGGTCCTTCAGATAAATTGTTGAAAGCTAAACAAGGGACTGGCAAAGAAAAAATATACACCGTAAGCTCATTAGTAGTAATTGGCATTGTTGTACTTTTTTTTCTGTTTTATAGTGGAAAATCAATACCTTTTATAGAGCGGGATTGGATTGTGATCACCGATTTTGAAAATCTTACTGATGAAACAATTTTTGACAATTCGCTGAATACTGCCTTTACACTGAGTATAAATCAATCACGATATTTAAATGTAATTACCCGGCAGAGAATGCAGGAGACATTAAAGCGAATGAAAAAGGAGGACAGGGTACATATTGATGAAGAAACAGGTAGGGAAATTGCCATACGTGAAGGTGTAAAAGTTTGCATTGTTCCAGGTATTAGTAGAGTTGGGACCCAGTATATTCTTACTGTCAAAATTCAGGAAGCCAAAACAGGAGCTATCTTCAGGTCAGAGATCCTTTATGCAAAAAGTCAGGATGAGATTATTGAAAAACTGGATCAGTTAAGTAAGAAGATACGGCGAAACCTGGGTGAATCGAGATATAAAATCTCAGGACAAAGTAAATCGTTATCGAAAGTAACTACTTCCTCTTTAGATGCACTTAAACAGTTTTCACTTGGTATTGAAAATCATATCAACCTTGAATTTGAAAAAGCAATCATCCATTATGAGAATGCTATACGTATTGATACAAATTTTACCTCAGCGAAAGCTTCACTGGGAAATTTACTTTTTGAAAGATTTGATCGTGAGAAAGGACGTGAATGGCTGGATCAGGCTATTTTATCCATTGGTAATCTTACAGACAGGGAAAAATATGGTATACTGGCTTTTTATGCCGTAAATATTGAAAATGACCTGGATAAAGGCATTGAATATACAAAAACACTAATTGAATTATATCCTGATCATCCAATTCCGCATCATAACCTGGGTTGGTATTTTAAAAACCATGGCCATTATGAAAAGGCTGTTGAAGAATATAAAGTTGCCCTTCGGATTGATCCATATTTGATGCTTACCTATGGTGGAGTTATTTGGGTATATCTTGAAAATCTCGGGCAAATAGATTCTGCCATGGTATGGTGCGAAAAAATGATAGAAGCCGGACCTGAAAATCCATGGGGGTATTGTTATCTTGGTTCTGCATTTGTTGGTATCGATAGTCTTGAGAAAGCTGAAATTGCATACACCAAAGCCAGGAACCTTGATCCGGATCTGTTCCTGAATCAATACCGGTTGGCCCATGTATACCGGCTTCGGGGAATGTATGATAAAGCAATTGAGGTGTTGGAGGAAATACTGCGCATAAATCCGGAGGAAGCACCTGTTCACTATAATTTAGGTATAAATTACAATTTAATGGGAGAGAGTGAAAATGCCAGAAGTCATTTTCTTGAATTTAGAAAAATAGCTGAACAGTGGGTGGATGATTATTCTGATAACCCAGTATCATTTATTGCAAACGGAGTAGTCCTTACCCGCCTTGGTGAAAAAGATGCCGGTTGGAAAATTGGAAAACGAGCGTTAGAGCTGGATTCAACGATCCATTTTCGCTTTGCTGAATTGCTTGCTGTTCAGGATAGGAAAAGTGAAGCCCTTGACCATTTGGAAAAAGCACTTGAGAATGGTTATCGCGACCTGGTATGGTTAAAACTCAATCCCGATATACAATTATTGCACAGGGAGGTTCGATACCAGGATCTAATAAATGAATTTTTTATGAAAAATTGATATTAGTTTTTAAATTAATCCATCAGGCCATGAAAACAACAAATTCCTGTAAATTTGTTTCGGCAGCCTTGATCTTTTCAATTGTTTTCATCAATTTATTTTCAGGCTGCAAGATCAAAAAGGATAAAGAAACATCTGCTGCTGATGAATCACAAACTGAAGTAACAAAAGAAGAGGTGATTTTTGAAATATCTGGTTATCCTCTGCCCACTTCTTTCTACCTTACAAAGATGCTGAATGATGCGCGGGCCTCTTATATTCTTAGCATTTCCAATAATCCTGAAAATGTTGACCATTATTTCTCACAAAAAGAAAAAGCTTTGAACCTGGGTGTTTATGGGGCTGATTTAAGTTATGCCAGTACTTATTTAATGAAGCATGAGACAATGCTATTTCTGGAAGCATCAAAACGGTTGATTGATGAAATGGAAATATCCACTGTTTTTAACCTGAATTATATTGAAAGGGTAAAAAATAATCTGGGAAACGGGGATTCCCTGATATTGATTATCTCTGACTCATTTTATGATACTTATGAATATCTTACTGAACACGAAAAAGACAAGCAGGCAGTTTTTATACTAACAGGAAGCTGGATTGAGGGATTATATATTACATTACAAATTGCTTTGACTGCAGGAGATTATACAAAGTTCCTGGAAATAATTGCAGAACAGGAATCATCTCTTGAGATTCTCCTTGATATGCTTGGTTCTTTTGAAAACGATGCTGATATTTCTGATATATATAGTGATTTGAAGGATGTGAAGAAAATTTATAACACAATTGAGCAAAACATTACTATTGACCAATTTAACAAACTCTCGAATTCGATTGAAACATTGCGGAATAAGATTATTTAAGAATTTTGTATATTAACATTTTTTTGGTCAAATTAGCCAGGGGAGATTTTTAAAACCTCAACATAAGTTCTTATTCCCATGAGTGAAACCATCTTAAATGCACTGCTCCAGCTTTTTTCATTGATTGCCAATGTTGGCAGGGATGGAGTTTCAGGCAAAGCCAGGAAGATTGTTAAATCTTATCTTAGCCAACATCTTAGTACCAAACTCATTAGTAAACACCTTAAATTATTCGATCGATATATTGAAATCCATCACCCTGAGGCTTTTACGAATGAACCTCCGAAAGAGGAAAGCGGATCCAGTCTGGCCACTGAAAATGTGGTTGAAATTTGTGAAAAAATAAATAAAGTCTTACTTCAGCGGGAGAAATTTATAGTATTCCTTCGGCTTGTTGAATTCATTAATGAGGATGAAGTAATGACCCAAAAGGAACTGGATTTTGTCAAAACTGTTGCCGATACATTTAATATTAAGGAGTCAGCACATAACAATACGAAAGCTTTTATTTTTGACCCCATGTCAAAAGAAATTGAAAAAGACAAAATCCTTGTTATTGATGATAAAGCCAGGAAAAAAACTTCTGAAATCAGGCATATCTTTAAAAAAGATCTGAACGGGAAGATATTCTTTCTTCATCATGTTGCTACTAACACTTTTGTTTTCAGGTATTATGGAAAACATACACTTTACCTTAACGGGCAGCATATTATTCATGACCGGATTTTACTGATGGACCAGGGAGCGCTTATAACCGGTTCCAAGATAAATCCGATTTATTACAGTGATATTATCGGGAAGTTTCTGCATCATGAAAGTAAATCGAAAATTTATTTTACGGCTGAGAACATTGAATTCAGGTTTAAAAACAGCTCTTACGGAATACATAAATTTAACTTTGCAAAGGAATCTGGTCACCTGATCGGGATCATGGGGGGAAGTGGTGTCGGAAAATCGACTTTACTCAATATTTTGTCTGGAAAGTTAATGCCTACAAATGGAATAATAAAGATAAACGGACTTGACATTCATAAAGACAAAGAAAAACTTGAAGGTTTAATAGGCTTTGTGCCCCAGGATGATCTGTTAATGAATGAACTTACAGTCTTTCAGAACCTGTACTTTAATGCCAAACTTTGTTTCAGTAATTTTTCAGAGAAAGAGATTATCAGGAAGGTAAATCAGGTGCTTATTGACCTCGAACTGGATGATATCAAACATTTTAAGGTAGGTGATGTTCAAAACAAATTAATTAGTGGAGGTCAGCGAAAACGCCTGAATATTGGTTTGGAACTGATCCGTGAGCCTTCAATTTTATTTCTTGATGAACCAACTTCGGGCCTCTCTTCAATGGATTCTGAAAAACTGATGCTGCTTTTAAAAGAACAGACATTAAAGGATAAACTTGTTATTATTAATATCCATCAACCCTTTTCCGATATATTTAAATTATTTGACAGACTCCTGATCCTTGATAAGGGAGGTTATACAATTTTTAAAGGTAATCCTATTGATGCTTTGATCTATTTTAAGTCATTGGGACAGTATGTAGATGCAAATGAAGGTCAATGTATCAGTTGTGGGAATGTAACACCCGAAGAGATTCTCAAAATCGTTGAGGCAAGGGAGGTGGATGAATTTGGCAAATTGACCAGGGCAAGGAAAGTGCCACCAGAGGAATGGTATAAAAACTATAAAGAGAAGATTGAATCAAAAATACCTGTTAAACCTAAAATAGGAAAACTACCTGAAATTTTCTTTAGTATTCCCAATCCTTTTATTCAGTTTCGGATCTTCAGTATCCGTAACATCCTTTCTAAATTTGCCAATCGTCAATATATGTTGATTAACTTTTTGGAGTCACCCCTTTTGGCTGTGATCATTGGTTATTTTACAAAATATACAAAAGATATAACCTCAACCGGGAGTTATATATTTCAGCAAAATGAGAATTTACCGGCCTATTTGTTCTTGTCTGCGGTTGTTGCGTTTTTTATGGGTTTAATGGTAA
>JAUWMO010000159.1 GCA_030613125.1 Bacteroidota bacterium
CTCCACCCCCTCCGGAGGAAGTTTTTGCCCCTGAAAAATTAAAAAACGAACCATTCTCCCTTAGGAATGGATACGGACTTATCCAGTGCTGGTCGGGCTTGATCTCTTTCAAAATTTTCTCCACCTTCCAGCTAATCACTATTCCTTTTTTCTCATCAAGCTCTTCATTGTTTATAATATAATCTTCAACGACAGGTGGTAAAATATAAGGAAATGCATTTTCCAGGCGACCAATCTCTTTCGGATCGGCTGGATCAGTAATATCAATTGCAACCAGATCAATGTAACTGTCAACAAATAATGTATTGTTGCGTACTGCCATATCAACATTCCCCGGAATCTCAATGAAAACAATGAATTCAGGATTTTTTGGATTCTCATTGTCGACCACATGGACTCCTTTTAATTCTTCATTAATAAAAATTAAATTGTCTTTGAAGTAAATTTTGCCCGGTTTTTGCAGAGTTTGTGAAGGGGAAACTTTAACAGCGGACCTTAGATCTTCATATGTCATGTAAACAGGTGAGTTCATGGTCTTTTCTTCCCATAAGCTATCATGACATGAAGTAATTCCAAATGAAATTACTATTAATACAAAAGATAATATGTTTTTCTGGGTTACCATAATCAGGAATTTTAATGGATTAATAAAATAATTAGACTAATTTGTTTTTATAAGATTATTGCCGTAATTGAAACAAACTATAGAAATAAAACAGTAGAAGCATTATTTTTAGTTGCTAAACTCAAAAATCACACCAAACTATTATGAAAAACAATAAATTTCATCTTAACAACTTGTCACTATTATTAATATCCCTTACAATAGCCTCATTTTCTATTTCCAGTTCGGTTTATGGGCAAATGGGAAATGATATAAAAGGTTCAGGTAATTACCGGGAAGAACCCGAGAATGTAAATTTTGCCACAACCGACACTACAAAAACTTTAAAAATTGGTGATATCCCCATAGTAAAAGACTATGACAGAGAAAAGATGAATACGGACACTGTTACGGGAATAAAAAAAGGCTTGTATAGGACTGGGTACATGAGTTTTATGTCTCTTGGATTTCTACCGGGAAGTAGTAAGGAGTTTGAAAATCTTACCCCGGTCAGTATGAAAATGAGCCACGGCTTTATTACACCTGGTGGTTTTTATACCGGAATAGGAGTTGGCATTGAAACATTTCAACCCGCAATTATGCCGGTATTTCTGGACATAAGGGTTTTTTTTACAAAAGGATTGGTACGCCCATGGATCAATGGAACTGCGGGATACGCCATTACCCTTAACAGGGAAATTTATAATACCCTCTGGAAGGGTGGCGAAGCACTTGGAATAGGAGGCGGACTGTCTTACCTGGTAAGTGAAACATCCTGCATTAGTTTTTTTATTGGATACAGGTTCCAGAAATTAGTCAGCACCGAAACAGATTATCAGGGACATGAAACAAAAATGATTGCAAAATATAACCGGGTTGAAGTAAGGATTGGTATTATTTTTCATTAATATGGCTTTTTCATTCGTAAATTATTGAAAATAATTTTAATGTTCGTTTCATAACATTTTACTTCATTTCTGTGAAAACAGAAAAAACTTTCTTTCTGAAATCAAATTCTTGTTATCTTCATTCGTTTAAAAGGGATTACTCTGTCCATAACAAAATATAAGTCTTCGATCATGAAAGCACCAAGAAAAATCATGAGTTTGATATTTTCCATCCTGGTTCTTTATTCCTTCAGCCAACCTGTCCAAATCCCATGGCCTGAGGTTACTGACTCATCCAATCTGGTTGATACACGTTCACAAGAAATTAATTATCAGGTAAAACGTACTTTTTTTTTTCCTGAGATTGGCGTCAATGTAAGCAATGAATTTACCGGAGCCAGGCTTAATGATCTCATTTTAATTAATGACAGTACCCTGTCGGGTTTTATCTATCCTGAAAATCATCCTGTTAACATGAGCCCCTGGTATGCTTTCCGGGTATGGTCTGACAGCACAAAGGATATTTATTTCAAGCTTCAATACGCACATGGCAGGCACAGGTATCTGCCAAAACTTAGCAGAGATGGAATTAATTGGATTCAAATTGATTCCACTGATCTTTTTTCAACTGTAGATGACACAACAACTTTTTTCAGAATTCATCTTAACTATGATGCAATATGGATATCAGCTCAGGAAATTTTGACATCAGATTTAACCTACCGTTGGATAGACCGGTTAAGCAGAAAAACTTTCATTACAAGTAATATAATAGGTTATAGCACTTTAGGAAAGCCTATTATGGCTATGTCAATTACGGAATCGGATGGTAAAAATCTTTTAGTTATCCTGAGCAGACAGCACCCACCGGAAATTCCCGGCTTTAAGGAAATGATATCCTTTGTTGAAACAATTGCCGGAAACAGCAAAACAGCCAGGAAATTCAGAAAAAGATTTGAAGTGGTTGTTGTTCCAATGATGAATCCTGATGGTGTGGATAATGGACATTGGCGACATAATGCAGGTGGAGTGGACCTGAACCGTGATTGGAGATTTTTTAACCAGCCTGAGACTACCGCATTGAGAAAATTTATTCTTGCGAAGATTCAAAAGCGGAATGCCAGAGTTCATTATGGCATCGATTTTCATTCAACCCAAACAGACCTTTTTTATCTTCCTGATGAAAAAGACCTGCCAGGCGGTGAAGGTATTTCAATGAAATTGCTCAACTCAATAAACAAAAGTTTTCCGGAAAATCCTTTTACCCCTGAACCATCAGGGATTGAAGGGCAAATTTCGAAGAACTGGTTTCTGCATGAGTTAAAAACTGAAGCCATTACTTATGAAGTTGGAGATAATACTGACAGGGAGATTATTAAAAAAAGGGGTAAAGAGGCTTCCCTTCAATTGATGAAGATCCTGCTTAAAGAATACAAATAATAATCATGATTTCAGAATACCTGAAAATCTTTTTAAGGCAATTTTACAGAAATCCCCTCAACACTATAATAAGTATTGCGAGCCTTGTGCTTGGTATTACCTGTACTGTGCTGATGTTGCTCTTTATCAGATATGAACTCAGTTATGATAAATTTCATAAGAACAGGAAAGACATCTACAGGGTAGTAATTAAATCAGTATCCGAGGACAGGGAAGACATAGTAAGCACAATAACGGCAGCCGTTGGACCATCCTTTCAGCAGGAATTCCCCGAAGTGATCAATTCAGTAAGGGTAAGGAGTGCCCAATCAGGTTATTTGAAATATAATACAAAAAATATACCGGATAACCAGATCAGATATGTTGATCCAACTTTTTTCAAGGTCTTTTCTTTCAGGCTTCTCAAAGGCAACCCTGAAACAGCCTTATTACAACCTTATTCAATTGTACTGGAAGAAACAATTGCAACAAAGCTTTTCGGTAATCAGGAACCTCTTGGCCAGACAGTTATTTTAAACAATCAGGATGCTTTCATTGTCACCGGTATTATGGAAACCCCACCAAAGAATTCCCACATTCAATTCAGCAGCTTAATCTCATTCAACACACTTTATGAAGATTCAAGAATGCATTTGGGATGGGACGGAGGATGGCAATATCTTACTTACATACAGCTTAATTCCGGGTTTCCGATAAGTGAATTAATTAAAAAAATGCCTGATTTTATGTACAAAAACATAAATAAAAAATATGAACAGTTTGGAACACGACTTGATCCCATATTCGAACCATTGAGCAGGGTGTATCTTCATTCAAAGGCACTGGGTGGCAGTCAGAGGGGGTCAGTAGGTGTCATTCTGATATTCTCAGCTATTTCGGTTTTCATCCTGGTTTTGGCATCCATTAATTTTATTAACCTGAGTACTGCACAGGGAATTATGCGTTCGCGTGAAGTCGGGATCAGGAAAGTTTTTGGAGCCCAACGCAGATCCCTTATTTATCAATTCCTGGGTGAATCAATATTAATGAGCATGATAGCTTTAGTACTTGCCTTATTAATTATTGGACTCATTCTACCACATTTCAACCAACTTGCGTATAAAGACCTTAAATTATTCCATTCCTCTAATTGGATTATAATTGTAGCCTTCCCATTTATTATTTTGTTAACAGGCATTTTGTCCGGTGCTTATCCTGCTATTTATCTTTCTGCTTTTCAGCCACTGAGCATAATACAGGGCAAGATGTTCACAGGATCCGGAAAGCAACGTATCAGGAATATTCTTGTTTTGTTTCAGTTCTTTATTTCTGTGGTACTTATAATCACGGCCGCCACTTTGAGCAGGCAACTCAAATATATGACCAATATAGATCTTGGGTTTGATAAAGATAAAATACTAATCATTTCCCTCACTAGCGAAGAAACAAGTAACAAACATGAAATGATAAAACAGGAATTAAACCTTATACCTGAAATATCCTCGTTAAGTGCCTCCTCAAATATGCTTGGTACAGGCATGACAAGTAATGGTTATCTGCCTGAAGGTTTTGAAAACCCGGTTATGGTAAATGTAGTTGATGTGGATTTTGATTTTCTTGAAACCTACAACCTGAAAGTTACCTCGGGAAGAGAATTTGACCGGAAATTTGTGAGTGACGAGAATAACTACCTGGTTAATGAAACTTTCGTAAAAGAAATGAACTGGGTAAATCCCGTGGGAAAATTCATTAGCAGGAATGGCAAACATGAAGTTCTGGGAATAATAAATGATTTCCATTTTGCCCCCATGCACCAGCCAATTAAACCTCTGATATTCACCATGAAACCCTACATAGGTTATAGCTATTTGAATATCAGGTTCAATACTAATGATATACCCGGCCTACTTACAAAAATAGAGAACAAATGGGAAAGAGTTGTGCCGGAAGAACCTTTCAAATATAGTTTCCTTACTGACATCCTTCAATCCTCTTATGGAGCAGAGACCAGAATAAAAAAATAGCTGTTTTATTCAACTTTGATTGCAATTCTTATTGCCAGTATGGGTTTATTTGGCCTTGCATCTTTCACTACAAAACAACGCACAAAAGAGATAAGTATACGGAAAATTCTTGGTGCTTCTTCCTTCACTATTTTAAGCCAACTATCACGTGAATTTTCTATTTGGGTTCTGATTGCCAACCTGTTGGCCTGGCCTGTAGCCTGGTATATTATACGCAATTTTCTTAATAATTATGCGTATAGAATTACTATCCCTTATGTTTTATTTATTCTAACCACCCTGGCAACTCTTGTCCTTGCATGGCTGACAGTAGGTTATCAGAGTATTCGTGCATCAGAAACCAATCCGGCTGATACATTGAGGTATGAGTAAAAATAGTGAATAGTGAATGGCGGAAGAAAGAATTTCGGATTTCTGATTAGCAGGAAGCAGGAAAAGTAGGCAGTATGCAGATGTAGCGGAAAGCATGGGCCGAAATGTAGAGCCGAATTGTATTCGGCTGGAAAAAGACCTGCCTGCCCGCCGTAGTATACGAAGGCGTGGTAGGGTCTGTGAAGGAATAGAGGCTAAGGTTAAGGGCTAAGGAGCAAAAAAAATGAGCAAGACGAAGCTCCGGTTCGTCATTATGTTTATTGAGGATTGATAAATTAGTAGCAGCGGTAGTAGCAGGAGGCATGGAAAAGTCCGTATGAGGCAGTACTAAATTTCCACTAAGAGAGTAAAGTAGTATGTTGAAAGAATTACGAATAACAATTAACATAAAACGGTTAACATATAACATTTTAAATTTAAATTTCTAATTTTAAGAGTACAAGCAATGAATTATGGTAAGGATCCTTAAAACAGAAAAACTCCCGGTCAAAATATGGCTTAAAGATGTAGAGGAGGGTGCCATGATGCAAATAAAGAACCTCGCCAACTTCCCTTTTGCTTTTAGCCATATAGTTATTTTACCAGATTGCCACCAGGGTTTCGGTATGCCAATTGGAGGTGTAATGGCAACTGAAAAGGTAATTGTACCTAATGCAGTTGGGGTAGACATTGGTTGTGGTATGTCGGCTATCAAAACAAGTCTCACCCGGATAAACCCAAATAATCTGAAAAGTATTATTGAAGAGATCAGAGAGTTGACCCCCCTTGGATTCAAACATCATAAAGTGGCTCAGAATTTTGATTTGATGCCAAAACTTAAAGGTATAGATTTTAAATTTGACGAACTGCCTGTTATTTCAAGAGAATTTAATAATGCCTTATTTCAGCTTGGTACACTTGGAGGTGGAAATCATTTTATTGAAGTTCAGAAAGGATCCGATGGTCACATATGGATAATGGTACATTCAGGCAGTCGGAATATAGGCAAACAGGTTGCTGACCATTATAACAATATGGCAAAAAAATTAAATGAAAAATGGAATATCAAAGGAACATCTGATAAACAATTAGCTTTCCTGAACCTGGACAGCAGGGAAGGCCAGATGTATTCTTATGAAATGCAATATTGTATCAACTTTGCATATGCAAACCGAAAGCTGATGATGGATAGAATTGTATCTGTTTTTTCAAATGAATTCAAAAATGAAATCAACTTTGCACCCATAATTAATATTGCCCATAATTATGCCAGTAATGAGATCCATTTTGGTAAAAAGGTAGTTGTGCACAGAAAAGGGGCTACTCAGGCTAAACTTGGTCAGATTGGAATAATTCCGGGCTCCCAGGGTACTGAAAGTTATATTGTCAGAGGTAAGGGTAATCCGGATAGTTTTGAAAGTTGCTCACATGGTGCAGGAAGGGTACTTGGCAGAAAACAAGCCCAGAAAAGATTGAATCTGAAAAAAGAGGTGGAGTTTCTTGAAAGCCGCAATATCATTCATTCCATACGTCATCAAAAAGATCTGGATGAGGCACCGGGAGCCTACAAGGACATTAATAAGGTAATGCAATATCAAAAAGATCTTGTAGATATAATGATCAAACTCGAACCACTTGCTGTGATAAAAGGGTAAATGAAAGTGAATAATAATAGAAACAAACCAGGTTATCTTGAAACAGCTCGAAAAGGGATTTTAAAAGTCCGGATCAAAGAGGCTTATGAAAAGTTAAAGACTTGTCAGATGTGCCCCCGAAATTGTGGTGTGGACAGATTAAACGGAGAAACCGGAATATGTAATACATCATTAAAAGCAAGAGTTGCCAGCTTTCATCCACATTTTGGGGAAGAAGCGCCATTGGTTGGCACATATGGATCAGGAACAATTTTTTTCTCTTATTGTAATCTGTTATGTAACTTCTGTCAGAATTATGATATCAGTCATTACGGGATAGGAGAAGAAGCAACTGATGACCAACTGGCAGATATTATGATTCATCTCCAGGACAGAGGTTGCCACAATATAAACTTTGTAACCCCATCCCATGTTGTTACTCAAATTCTTTCTGGCATAGAGATAGCGATAAAAAGGGGATTGAATATTCCTTTGGTTTATAATACAGGTGGATATGACCATGTAGATACTCTCAAGCTTCTCGACGGGATTGTCGATATATATATGCCGGATTTTAAATTCTGGAATAAAACAACTGCTAACTTGACCAATCTACCTGGAGATTATTCTGAAAGAGCTAAAAGTGCAATAATTGAAATGCCCCACCAGGTTGGAGA
>JAUWMO010000064.1 GCA_030613125.1 Bacteroidota bacterium
CAAAAACTCTTTGAAGAATTCAAAAAAGTATTTCATGAAAAGAAGTATGAGGAAGGACCAACCCGTTTGCTCAAAGAATTGGATAAGCGGGAAGATGTTGATATTGGCAATATAAACTTCCTGCAGCAGAATATGTACACCTGGGAGACTATGGTTAGCTCTGCGATATATCAATTATCAGAAGGTGACGGTTCACCCCCCAATGCTATGGTTTTTGAACCACCGGGAAGAATTGGTACAAGAAGGATATTGCCTGAACTGAATATGGTTTTCGATTGTCAAATTCCTGCTGATGAGCCTAAAAATTTTATAGGAATAATTTATGGTTTTTTGAGAGGTGCCGCCAGGGTTACCGGGAAGGACTGGGGCATGAGTGTTTATGGTCAAATGCTTCGGTCTGATGCATTCTGGTATATGACCCACGCTTACGATAAGGGCGCAAGTCATTTCTTTTTCTGGGATACTCATAAACTCGCCGCTGTTCCTTATAATGAATACCTTGCTTTAAGCAGAAATCTGCGGTCACATGCTGAAAGTTTTCCGAATCGAAATATGGAAAAACTAAAATTTGCTTCAGAAGTGGCAATTCTACTACCTGAATTTTATAATCTTGGACATGTATCTATGGGTATTGGTAATATCAGCGCTCTCCCTTCACTTAATATGGAACGCAAAAACAGTTATGGTGTTCAATACAGAGATGTAATGAGTAATTTCTTTGTTGAAATTGAACGCTGTATTCGTCTTGGTGTAGAGTATGATTTATTCTGGAATCTGGAAAACTTAAAATTGGATAATTACCGTGAGATAGTTAATATCAGAGAAGATGGAAAAGTTGAAGTCACAAAAAACGGACAAAGTAAACTTTTAAATAGTGCCCGAAAACCTGAACGCCCGGAGGGTATTTTGCCTCAACTTGATGTAAAAGTAATATCCGAAAGTAAAAAAACTCCTTTTGCTATTACTGCCCATGCTAAAGTGACTGAAGGATCTGCTCCAATATATTATACTCTGGGAGCTGACACAAACGGAATTTATAACAACCAATATGTACTTTGGGAATTGTTTGGACCGGATGAAGAAGATCATTCAAAACTATGGACTGAAAGATGGGACGTTTCAGTTTCGGAAGACAATAATTCGGCTGTGGTTGAAATCAAATTTAAAATTAATAAACCGGGAAGTTACCGATTGCGTGTTTCTACTACGGATGTGGCAGGTAGAAGTACTGTGGTTTGGACAAATATTAATGTTGCTGCAGATGAAAAAACGGAAGCTTTCAAAAGTAAAAATTGATGATTGGAATATTGAAAATTAAAAAAGGTATTATGAAAACACAATTAAGTAAAACGCTTATTTCAGGAGTTGTTGCAAGTTTCTTACTGTTTGCATGTGCACCGAACGAGGACACAAAATCGAATCTCCGCTATGTTGATCCATACATAGGCGGAATGGGGCATCTCCTGCATCCCACACGGCCAAACGTTCAACTCCCTAACCAGATGGTCCGCATGCATCCCATCCGTGCCGACTATCTTGATGACCAGATCAGTTTTTTCCCTCTTTCCATGATTTCTCACCGCAAAGGTGAGTTATTTGGGATTATGCCATATTCAGGTTATATAAAATATGAGAAGTGGCATGAACGTCAGACCTATGACCATGATCTTGAAATAGTTCGTCCGAATTATTATTCAACTTACTTTATTGATTCTGACATCCGGACAGAATTCACTCCAGGCAGTAAAACCGGGTATTTCAGGTTTACCTTCCCTGCACAAACCAACAAAATACTGAAACTGCAAATCAATCATAATGGAGATTGGGATATCATATCTGAGAACTCTATCTCAGGAGAAGAACTGTTTTTTGGAATGAAAGCCTATGTTTATGGTGAATTCAACCAATCCGGTAAAACAAGCCTGAATGAGCAAACCCAGTTTGATTCCAGAAAAAAAACAAGCAGGTTGGAACCCGTTGCATTATTTGAATTTCCGACAGAAGGAAATCAGCTAATTGAATTTAAATACGGGATCTCTTTCATCGATGTAACGCAGGCCAAAGCTAACCTTGATAGTGAGATCCCAAATTGGGATTTTAAAGCATTGAAAAACCAGGGGGAAAAAGCCTGGTCCAATGTACTTGACCGTATCCGGGTGAAAGGCGGTACCGATGCCCAACGCCGGACTTTCTATACATCGCTGTATCGTTGTTACGAACGCATGGTGAACATTAATGAGGGTGGCAGGTATTACAGCGCTTATGATCACCGGGTGCACGAAGACGATCGGGATTTTTACATCGACGACTGGGTCTGGGACACTTACCTTGCACAACACCCCCTGCGGATGTTACTCGACCCGCAAATGGAAGCTGATATGCTTCAATCCTATGTAAACATGTATGAACAATATGGATGGATGCCTCAATTCCCTTTGCTTTACAAAGACGACCCGGCGATGCATGGCTTCCATTCAACCATTGTTTTTCTGGATGCATGGAAAAAAGGAATCCGCGATTTTGATATAGAAAAAGCATATGAAGGAATGAAAAAGAACGGTACAGAGGCTACAATGCTACCCTGGCGTAATGGCCCGAAATGTGAACTCGACCACTTCTATCGTGAAAAAGGCTTTTATCCAGCACTTAAACCCGAAGAGAAAGAAACAGTTAAGGAAGTTCACGGTTTTGAAAAACGCCAGAGTGTGGCCATTACCCTGGCACACAGTTACGATGACTGGGCCCTTGCTGAGATGGCTAAAGAAATGGGGGAAACGGAAGATTATGAATATTTCATTGCAGAAGCAACTAACTACCGCAATTTATACCGGCCCGACAAAAAACTGATGTGGCCAAAGGATGCTGAAGGGGAATGGATAGACATTGATCCGAAATTTGACGGTGGCCCGGGCGGGCGAGATTATTACGATGAGAATAACGGTTATACTTACGCCTGGCAAGCCCAGCATGATATACACGGATTAATAGAATTAATGGGCGGACGGGAAGAGTTTGCAGCAAACCTCGATCAGCTTTTCCGCGAAGATCTGGGACGTAGAAAATGGCAATTCTGGGCAAAATTCCCTGATGCTACAGGTTTGGTCGGGCAATTTTCAATGGGGAATGAACCAAGCTTCCATATTCCATATTTATACAATTATGCAGGGGAGCCCTGGAAAACCCAAAAGCGTATCCGTTTTCTCCTCGACGTGTGGTTTCAGGACAATATTTTTGGTATTCCCGGTGATGAGGACGGTGGCGGCATGACTGCTTTCGTTGTCTTTTCTTCATTGGGATTCTATCCTGTTACACCTGGGCTACCTGTTTATAATATTGGAAGCCCGGTATTCGAGGAAGTCAAAATACAACTTGACAATGGCAACACGTTTACAATTATTGCGAATGATTGCTCAAAGGTGAATAAATACATTCAGTCTGCGAAACTGAATGGTGCAGATTTAAAACGCCCGTGGTTTACACATGAAGATATTCTGCATGGCAGCACACTTGAACTTGAGATGGGCCCCTACCCCAATAAGCAATGGGGAAATTCCCCGGAGTCGGCTCCTCCTTCTTCTGTAGACAGGAAGAAAAAAGAATGAAAGAAGTTTAAGGGCTAAAGCCCGAAAATTGTTAATATCCTTAACCCGGGCATAAATGCCAGGGTTAGTGAAAGATAGCTAACTCTACCCGTTAGAGCGGAGATAATAAATGGAATAATAACTAACTCTGTCCTTCAGGGCGGAGAATATAGCAGGAGTAATAACCGGGCTTTAGCCCAAAACTTTTAAATATAATGAACCTCAGACACTTATTCATCAAAAATCATCCACTATTCAGATTAAGCCTGATCATTCTCATCACAACCCTTTCGTTAGCAGCTTGCAATGAGCAGAATGAACCTGTTGATTATGTTGATCCCTTTATTGGAACTGATTTCTTTGCTCACATGTTTCCCGGAGCAACCCTGCCATTCGGAATGGTCCAGTTAAGCCCTGATACGTATAATCATGGATGGACCTACGCCTCAGGTTACCAACATGCTGATAACTCTATTATGGGTTTTAGCCACACACATTATAGTGGTGTTGGAATGGTTGCCAAAGGAGATATTCTGATAATGCCAACAATTGGCCAGAAACTACAGATTACTCCCGGTTCGAGAGAAAATCCGGATGAAGGATACAGGTCAAGGTTCGATCATGCAGATGAAACCGCTGAGCCAGGATATTATTCTGTTTTACTGAAAGATTATGGCATAACAGCCGAATTAACAGTTACAAAAAGGGCAGGAATGCATAAATACACCTTCCCAAAATCGGATGATGCCCATATTTTACTCGACCTCGGCTACATAATTGGAGAAGCTCCATCAGAAAAATCACATCTTGAATTTTTAAATAATAGCACTATTCAGGGATATAAGATTGCGCAGGAAGCTACGGTTTACTTTGTAGCAGAATTTAGTAAAGCCTTTGCAGCTTATGGAACATGGGATGGAAATTATAAAACACCGGAATCCAGTGCCTCGGTTTTTCCATACAAATCTGCTGAATCAGGAAATAATATAGGTGCTTTTGTTAATTTCAGAACGTCTCAGAATGAAATCATTTATATGAAAGTAGGATTATCTTATGTAAGCGTGGAAGGTGCCAGGAATAACTTAAAAACAGAGATGCCCGACTGGGACTTTGACCGGATAAGGAACGAAGCAAGAAATAGCTGGAATAAGGAATTGAAAAAGTTACAGGTAAGCGGAGGAACTGAAGATCAAAAACAAATTTTTTACACCGCCCTTTATCATTCCTTACTTGCCCAGGTTATATCCAATGATGTTGATGGAAAATATTTTGGGATGGATGGCAAAATCCATGTAGCTGAAGATTATAGTTTTTTCCCATCATTTTTATGTTGGGACACTTACCGTTCTGAGCATCCTCTAATGACTTTGGTTGAGCCTGAATATGTTAATGATATGATTAAATCAATTGTTGCTAAAACCAGGAATTATGGTTGGCTCCCGGCACAGCACCATCGAAATGTTTTCGGACAGGGTATGGTAGGAGATCACCTTGTACCAATTATTGTTGATGCCTATATGAAAGGATTCCGGGATTACGATGTGGAATTCATTTACAATGCCATGCTAAAAAAAGCAATGGAGCTTCCCTCTCCTCCACTTAGCCCATCGGCTGGGCGATCCGGATTAACATACTATAAAGAGCTGGGATATACGCCGGTTGATAAAGTAACCGAATCGGTACCCAATACGCTTGAGCTGGCATATAATGACTGGTGTATCGCTCAAATGGCGAAGGAACTGGAGAAGAATGAAGATTATAAAATACTCATGCTAAGGGCTGAAAACTACAAAAATTTATTTGATCCGGGTACTAATTTTATGCGCCCCAGGAAATTGGATGGTACCTGGCTACCTGCGTGCGGAGACAGGCCGGCCAAAATAATCAGGGATGGCGATCATTCCTATTATGATTGTTTTGATCCGCTTTTGGTCGGCAGACGCCCTAATCGTTATTATACTGAATCGAATGCATGGCAATACATATGGTCGGTGCAACATGATATAAACGGCTTAATTGATCTTTTTGGAAGTAATGAGCAATTTATTTCCAAGTTAGATTCCTTGTTTTCGATGAGTCCGGAGATAAGTGAGCCAAAGTATGTTGGTGTTGTTGGTACTATTGGTCAGTATGTACATGGCAATCAACCATCTCACCATGTAGCCTACATTTACAATTATGCAGGAGAACCCTGGAAAACGCAGGAAAAAGTTCGCGAAATAATGAACCTGCTTTACCGAACAGGGCACGGAGGAATTCCTGGCAATGAAGACATGGGTTCCCTTTCTTCCTGGTATGTATTGAGCGCTATGGGAATCTACCCCGTAAGCCCCGGACAAAATATTTACATTATCGGATCACCTGTTTTTGAGGAAGCAATACTTAGTCTCAATGCACCATATAAAAAAGGTGAATTTAAAATCAGAGCGAATAATGTTTCAAAACTGAACAAGTACATACAATCAGCTACATTGAATGGTAAACCACATAATAAAACATGGATATCTCATGAGGATATTATAAATGGCGGAACTTTAATTTTCGAAATGGGTCCGGAGCCGAATCATTCCTGGGGTAGTAATCCAAACGATACTCCACCATCAATGACACGTTAAAAAATAATGCAACTTTAATAAAATAGCAGAAGCCTAATATGACAAGTTCGTGTTTCTTTGTACTATAATTTCAAAAATATTCATATTTGAATAAAAAATATTTATTAACCCGAATTAGGTATGCTTGCTGGAATTGATTACTTCATCGTTATAGCCTACATTGTTGGAATATTACTGCTTGGCTATTATTTCAAAAGATTTGTTAGTAGCTCAGAAGATTATTTCCTTGGTGGTAAAAGTTTGCCTTTCTGGGCTATTGGAATGTCTATTGTTGTTTCAGATATTGGGGCAATGGACTTCGTGGGTGTTTCCGGCCAGGCCTATCGATACGGAATCTCAGTAGGAAATTTTGATTGGATAGGATCAGTTCCTGCAATGTTATTGGCAGCATTTATATTTATACCTTACTTCTGGAAGGGTGGGATGTACACGATTCCTGAATACCTTGGAAAAAGATATAACTCCTCGGTCCGTACGATTGCATCCCTGACATGGATTATATTCTTTGCTGTTGATTTAGGAGTTCTTTTCTGGGCCAGCGCTGTGCTCCTGAATGTTTTAATGGGTTGGCCCGTCTGGGTTTCAATTCTGATAACAGCAACTGTCGTTGGGTTCTATACGTATTTTGGAGGAATTACAGCAGTAGTAATGACGGATGTGGTACAACTGGTAATTATGTTTGTTGGTGGATTAACTTTAGTTTTCCTGGCCCTTCATGCAGTTGGGGGCTGGGAGGAATTAGTTGACAAAATAAGTAATATGGGACCTGAATATAGGCAACATTTTGATCTGATCCAGCCATCTGAAACCAAAACCCCTTTTCCCTGGACAGGCATTTTGTTCGGACTTACTTTTGTTATGGCAAATGCTTATATGATCGGAAACCAGGCTATCGTTCAGCGATGCCTGACTGCTAAAAACGAATGGCACGCAAAAGCCAGTATGATCTTTGGCTCCGCATTAAAAATGTTGATCCCGATTCTTGTATTGTTTCCTGGTCTTATGGCCATTATAATTCATCCGGGCCTGGAAGATGGTGACCGGTCTTTGCCAATGATGATAAAAAGTACTCTTCCTCCGGGACTCATTGGGTTAATGTTTTCCGCTTTTTTCGCCGGATTGATGTCAAGTGTTGATTCATTGCTGAATTCCACCGCTACACTCTTTACAAAAGATATTTATGAACCTTATATTAAAAAGGGGGCTGATGATAAGCATTATCTGAAGGTTGGTAAAATAACAACCCTGGTTTTATTGATTATAGGAATTCTTACTTCACCGATAAGCAGTAAATTCCCGGGCATATATGTGGCAATACAAACCTTCTTATCTTATTTTCAGGGTCCAATGTTTGCAATTCTTCTACTGGGAATTTTCTGGAAAAGAACAACCCAATGGGGCGGTCTTTCCGGCCTGATAATTGGTATTGCTTTTGCTATATACTTAAATACTTTTAAAGCTCAGTTCTTCACAATTGAAGATCCCTTCCTATATGTTTCATGGTGGTCATTTCTTGTTGGTTTCATCGTAACAGTTATGGTAAGTTTTTTCACTTCACCTTACTCAGAAGACCGGTTGGAAGGACTTGTATACAAAGTAACAGGTGGAAAAAATAATAATAAACAATGAATTATGCTAAACTTTGACTGGCTTTCAGGTGTGTCTCAGGAATCGGCAAAAATAGTTTTTTTGGCTTTATTCGTTTTAATTGGAATATTAGTGCTATTCATTCCCAATGAATATGCCTATGAAGGCGTTGAAAAAGATGATAGACACTGGTGGAACAATCTGAAATTATGGGCCATTGGCGTATTAGCCATTTTGTTCCTTATTTATTACATTTTTTAAATCAGTTGTTTGAATAATATGGATACAATAGAAAATCGCGAAAAGCTTAAAACTGCCCAAATAAATAATGCCCTTGGCGTATTTATTCTCTTTTTTGGCGCTGTGGTTATTTTTGCCATGCTATTTGCTGACACCTTCGTTCAACAGATGACCGACCTGGTTGCCGGACTGGTACTATGCGGAATTGGTGGGGGCATGGTACTCAAATCAAGAAAGACGATAAAAGCATTGAAAATGAATGATTAAGATGGCGTTTAAGAAAAAACTTTCTGTCAACTGGAAACTTCAATCCTCAGAAAAGGCTGACTTATCAGGTAAGGAAATTTCCATTCCGGAATATAGATCAAATGACTGGTACCATGCCAGTGTGCCTTCTACTGTTTTAGCTACACTGGTTGATAATCATGTTTACAGGGATCCGTATTTCGGTAAAAACATGGAAAAGATACCCCCGGAGCAGTTTAATGTTCCCTGGTGGTACCGTACTGAATTTGATCTTTCACCGGAGCAAATAAATAAAACCGTTTTAATAAGTTTTGATGGTATTAACTATAAAGCAAACATATGGCTGAACAGTAAACAAATTGTAACTTCTCAAACTGCTAACGGAGCCTTCCGCCGTATTAAATTTGATATTACTGAAAATATAATTCCCGGCAAAAATGTCCTTGCGGTTGAGGTTATTCCTCCGAAACCGGGAGACTTCTCAATCGGATTTGTTGATTGGAACCTTGATCCCCCTGATAATAATATGGGAATCTTCAGGGATGTAACCTTACATTTTAATAGCGGTGTCTCTGTTGAAAATCCCTTTGTTGAAACACATTTTAATACTGAAATCCCTAAACAGGCTGCATTAACGGTTACAACTGAATTAGTTAATTACACTAATAAAACGGTATCCGGAATTCTTAAAGGTGCGATTGACAAACTCCTGTTCAGCAAACCCGTTACTTTAGCACCGGGTGAACTAAAATGTGTGAGTTTTACACCTGAGGAATTCCTGGAACTAAATATTTTGAAACCTCAACTGTGGTGGCCAAATAATTTAGGTAACCCAAGTTTATACAAACTGGAATTGTTTTTTGAAATTAATAAGGAAGTATCTGATTTTAATGAAGTTGCATTTGGCATTCGAAAGGTTGAAGATTACATTAATGAAGGAGGACATCGTGGATTTAAAATAAACGGACATAAAGTTTTAATCAAAGGTGCCGGCTGGACTGATGATCTGTTCCTGCAAGATACCCATGAATCACTCGAAGCCCAGATAGCATACGTAAAACATATGAATCTGAATTGCATTCGCCTGGAAGGGTTCTGGGGAAAAGATCAGAAACTGTACGACTTATGTGATCAAAACGGGATTTTAATTATGGCTGGATGGAGCTGCCATTGGGAACATGAACAATATTTGGGTAAACCCATTGATCCGCGGTATGGTGGTATAACCGAACCTGAGGAAATAAACCTTATCGCACAATCATGGGAAGATCAGATCCTTTGGGTGCGTAACCACCCAAGTATTTTTGTCTGGACAGTTGGCAGCGATATGGTACCTCATCCTGAATTGGAAAAAAAATATATTGAAACATTTAATAAATATGATAGAACCCGGCCATATTTGAACTCTACCGGTGGTGTGGGTAGTGAGCAGGGAATTATCACAGAAACAGAGATTGTTAGTGAAATTAGTGGTTCATCTCGTGTTAAAATGCTTGGACCATATGCTTATACTCCGCCAATTTATTGGTATACGAATAAAAATCTTGGTGGCGCATATGGTTTTAATACAGAAACATGTCCCGGAGCAAATGTTCCTGCATTAGAGAGCATTAAAAAAATGATTCCTGAAAATCATCTCTGGCCTGTAAATAAAATCTGGGAATTTCATTGCGGAAAAAATGATTTCAGTACACTTGACCGTTATCAAAAAGCAATTTCAGCACGTTATGGTAAAGCAAGTGATGTAACCGAATTTGCTAAAAAAGCACAGTTGCTGAATTATGAACTGATGCGACCAATGTTTGAAGCATTTCAGGCAAATAAATATATTGCCACCGGCATAATTCAATGGATGTTGAATTCAGCCTGGCCAAATATGTACTGGCAGTTGTATGATACTTTTTTAATGCCTAACGGTGCTTTTTACGGAACAAAAAAAGCCTGTGAACCCATTCATTTGTTATATAATTACGGTACGCATTCAGTTTATATGATAAATGATACTATTAAAGAAATTAAAAATCACTGGGCGCAAATCAGGATTTTTAACATTAACTCTTCTGAGATTTTCAATGAAACAGTCAAAATAAATACAAAAGGGGAATCATCTTCTGCCATTTTAGAACTACCTGACTTTAAAAATATTACAACTACTTATTTTCTGGATTTAAGATTACATGACGAAAAGGGAAATGAAATAACAAATAATTTCTATTGGCTGTCAACAAAAGAAGATGTACTTGATTACGAAGCAGAATTTGAAGATTGGCCCTTTTATACACCAAGTAAAGAATATGCAGATCTTTCCCAACTCAATACCATGCCGAAGGTAAGTCTGGCTGTTAATTACAATTTTGAAGTAACCGGAGATAAGCAGGTTGTTAAGGTTGTATTAAAAAATCCGGCTGATAAAATTGCTTTTTTTATCGATCTGAATGTTGCCGGAAAAAAAAGCGGAAAGACCATTTTGCCTCTCTTCTGGGATGATAACTATTTCAGCTTACTTCCAGGGGAAACAAAGGAAATTAATGCCACATATGCAATAAAAGATATGGGAAATGAGGAACCTGTATTAAATATAAGTGGATGGAATGTTGAGGAAAAATGAAGGGCTAAAGCCCAGAGACCCAGAAATGCCTAAAACCCCGGCATAAATGCCGGAGTTAGTCAAAAAGCCTGCACAGGCAGGAAGAGAGTGAATGACAATCGAATGACGGCGAAGCGAATGACTTATTATAGATGAAGGTTGAAAAAGATCAGAAGATAATAGAACCTAAATAAATACATACAATGGCAAAATTAGCAATTAATGGGGGCAACCCTTTAAGAGATACTAAAAGTTATCCATGGCCAGCCTGGCCTGTATGGGACAAGAATGAAGAAACAGCACTTTTAGAAGTTCTGAACAGTGGCGTCTGGTCATATAACGGACCAAAAGAGGTACTGTTTAATAAAATGTTTGCAGAATACATCGGTACAAAATATGCAATCTCAACAGTTAATGGAACTATTACTCTACAATTGGCACTTGAAGCACTGGGTATTGGAGTAGGAGATGAAGTGATCCTGCCCGGTTTGACATGGCAGGCAACAGCTGCTACCATTATAGATGTAAATGCAGTACCAATTCTTGTGGATGTTTGTGAAGACACATGGTGCATTGACCCTAAAGAGGTTGAAAAGGCAATTACTCCAAAAACCAAAGCAATTGTTCCTGTACATCTTTACGGAAACTTTGCTGATATGGACGCTATTATGGATATTGCTCAAAGGCATAATCTGTATATTATTGAGGATTGCGCTCACAAACATGGAGGAGAGTGGAACGGCAAAAAAGCCGGTAGTATTGGTAATGTTGGTAGTTTTAGTTTTCAGCTTTCCAAACATTTAACAGCAGGAGAGGGAGGAACTCTGACTACTAATGATCCGGTGTTGGCTGAGAAACTTGATGCACTACGCAATTGCGGCAGAAGGCCTGAAGGTAACGACTATACAGATGCAGATAAGGGGGCAGGTGTTTACAGTGACGACGGCAATTTTATCCAGTCCGGTAATTTCCGTATCACAGAATTTCAGGCTGCCATCTTAATCGAAGGGCTAAAAAGGCTACCTGACCAAAATCGTCTTCGTGATAAGAATGGAATTTATTTAAACTCCTGCCTGGCAGAATTACCCGGAGTTGTTCCCATGCGACGCGATGAAAGGGAGACAAATGAAGCATATTTTAACTTTGCTTTCAGATATAATAAAGATGAATTTAAAGGTCTGCCGGTAGAAAAATTCAGAAAAGCCCTTGCAAGTGAACTTGGAACTGGGGTTGAAAGCAGTTATGAACCTTTAAACAATTGCTCTCTGTACGTACCGTTAACAAAACCGTCCAGGTATAAATTAAATGAGCAACAATGGAAAAAGATCGATCCTTCAAGGTTTGAATTGCCCGTCTGTGAAAAAATCTATAAAGAGGAATCTGTCTGTTTGCACCACAAAATTTTAATGGGTAGTAAAACAGATATGGATATGATAGCAGAAGCAATCAAGAAGATATACGATCATGCAGATGAGATTGTATAATCAGATCATATTTATAAATTCAACTAAGCATGTAAATAAGCATCAAAAAACAAAAACAATATTCAAACCCGTCCGAATGGCCTTGGCCGGGCGGATAATATCAATATACAATATTAAATTGAGTAACTAAGGTTCAACTTTCTGAATTTGATTAAGGATATTATGAAAAAAGTAAAAGTAG
>JAUWMO010000189.1 GCA_030613125.1 Bacteroidota bacterium
CATATATTGTTGATTTTATGTGTAAGGAGTTATGTTTGGTGATTGAGGTAGATGGAGTTACTCATCTGGATGAGGAGGTAATTGAAAAAGATAAAATAAAACAGAGGAATAAAGAAATATTAGTCAATTAATTCCACCCCCCTGCCTTCGCCGAAACGGCTACGTGCAGGCAGGCTTTAGTTCCCCCTCAAGGGGGATATGATCAAGGGTTTAAGGATTCCTGATTCGATTATGGTATTGATTTTGCTAATTTGGGTACTGCATTGACGAAAACAGGAGTTTAATCTGTGTCATCCGTGTTCTATTCAATTAAATGGCAACTTGAGTTAATTAGTAGAAAATTTCTAATTTATATAATTCTTTTTGGCTAGGGCTTGTCCAAGTTATGTTAACCCGCATTATTCATGCAAAAACGCAGTGCATTGCATGAATGTGTAATGGATAGTGGGAAACAATGCGGGAAACCACGACATAGTCCCGAATATCGGGATTGAGCTATCAAAGCGCTCAAAAATGTTAGTATTTATTCATCGTCAGAAAAATTTATGTATTTTCCGGATTAATAATTTTTATCCGCAATACTGGATCATGAGAAGAGAGACAACAAATACCAGTTTAGGTGCAATTGACCTTCGGATACGTTTGATATTCACTATTCTTTTAATGATAATATTATTGTTTCCTTTCCTCACTGATCCCGGTAATGTGAGTTTATTAAGTTGCAAGTTTCACGAACTAACGGGTTACAGTTGTCCGACTTGTGGAATGAGCAGGTCTTTTTATGCATTTACTCATTTTCATTTCCTTGAATCTTTGAAATTTCACATGTTTGGACCTCTGGTTTATTTGATATTATTAATATTCTTTTTAAAAACTGTTATTGAACTTATTTCAGGTACAGCCGTTAAAACAGGTTTTAGTAAGAAAGTCTTGAAGATGTCTCTCCTGGGTTTCTTTTTTCTGTGGACCCTTTTCTGGCTGGGTAGAATATTAGTTGAGGCTATTGCCTGATCTATAGCGGTAAAGAACGGAGTAAGAAATCCTCCTGTAATTATTCAGGGGCTTTAGTTTTTTTGACATTTTGACTTTCAAATTAAATAAATCAATAATTACTAATCTATGTTACATTCACATATAAAAAACCGGATTCGCCTAATTTGATCAACATAAAATTTCATTCGGATTTAATAATGATTTATGCTCTGATTAAAGTACGCTAAAGCGCACTAATTCAATCCTTTTATTTATATATTCGACACCATGCTGAGCATGGTGCTATTTTTATTAATTAATTTCGGATTAATTTTGGGTGTCCCATCACACAAAACAGGAAACTCAAAATAATCTTGTTTGTCCTGAGCTTCGTTTTAGCGAATGCCCCTACTCATACCTGATTGAGTCGGATGGGTTTTTCAAGGCAGCCAAAGCAGTTTGGTAACTTACACTTAGCAGGGCAATTATTAGTGAAGCAATACTGGACACGATAAAAGTCCACCATGGAAAACTCAGACGGTAAACAAAGTTATTCAACCAGCCCTGCATAAGAAAATATGCAACCGGCCAGGCCAACAGATTAGCAATTATTACCCATTTAGCAAATTCTTTCATAAACAATGTACTGATTTCTATTACAGATGAACCCATAGCTTTCCGGATACCAATCTCTCTTGTTTTTTGTTCAGCTGTAAAAGATGACAGGCCAAGGAGTCCCAGTCCGGCGATAAATAGTGCAAGAATTGAAAAGATCGTAAAAACTTTAGCTGTTCTCCTTTCAGGCTGATTGAGTTCATCAAATTTACCATCCAGAAAGAAATAATTGAAAGGTTGGTTAATAGCGTAATTTTTCCATATTTTTTCTACGAATCTTATTGTTTCTTTGGTATTTTCGTCGTTAATCCTTAAAGTAACATAACGGGCAAAATATTTTTTTGGAGTATAAATAACAAGATTCTCAATCTTTTCTTTCATATTGTTAAAATGAAAATCTTTTACTACTCCAATTATTTCATACGACCATACTTTTCCATAACTTTCCCCCGGAACAATCAGTTTTTTTCCAACCGGATTATCATATCCAAGAGCCCTGGCAGCTGATTCATTTATTACAATAAAGTTTTTACCACAACAGTGTTCTTTTGTGAAAAACTCTCCATCAGCCATTTCAAACTGATAAGTTTTAAACATATTTATATCTCCGGCAAGTTGTCTGAAATGTATCATATCTTCAGGCGGTGAGTCTTCACGCCGCATTATAAGTCCCATCCACCCTTCCATTCCCGGAATGGTTGTAGTCATGCTTAAATGCTGTATATCAGGATTTTTTAATAAATCATGTTTAAATGCCTCTTTTGCATTATCTTCAATTCCATAAGCCCTGTCGATAATCAATAAATTCTCCTTATTGAAGCCAACTTTTTTATTTGAAATAAAGCTCAATTGAGAATAAACCACTATTGTCCCAATAATGATCACAACGGCAATAAAGAATTGAAAAACCACCAGGCCGCTCCTGAACCATAGTCTCTTTTTTCCCAAAATCAAATTGCCACGCAGAACAGATAAAGTTTTATAAGAAGAAATTGAAAGAGATGAATAGGCACCTGACACTATTCCGATGAAAATGGTTGTTAAAACCAAAATTGGTATTACAAACCATTCTTTAAAATATTTAACAGATAGGCTTTTGGAAACTATATTATTATAAGTGGGTAGAAAAAGTTCAACTAACACAAGGGCAAGAATAAATGCTAAAAAACTAACCACCACCGACTCGGTTAACAGTTGTATAATAAGCTGCTTGCGGCGGGAACCCAGGACTTTCCTCATACTCATCTCCCTTGCCCTGGTAGCTGATTTTGCTGTTATAAGACTTGAGAAGTTCAGTATTGCCAGTATTAATATAAAAATTGTGATGATACTGAACAGATATATTGTCTTTATATCAGATACGGGTTCAATCTGTGGGCTTGCATCTGAACCAAGATAGATGCGGGTTAGAGGTTCAAGGTAATACTCAAAATTATTATCTGAGTTATCCCAGTCTTTTACTTCCACACCTAACTGACTTTTTAACTGAGGATTAACGTATTTAGTAGTTAGCAAAGGTAATTTAGCGGCAAATTTTTTATACGGGAAACCCTTTTGCAAAACAAAATATGTATAGTAGGTGTCATTTAGCCAGTCGTTGCTGCTGGTCCATTTGTACGTGCTGATAGAGGCAACAAAATCAAAATGAAAATGAGAATTGTGAGGAACATCTTTCATTACACCAGTAATAACATAATCAGTGCCGTCTGATTCATGTAGAGTTTCGCCTACCGGGTCTTTGTCACCAAAATATTTTGTTGCGGTGGATTCCCCAATAACCAGAGAATTAGGTTTTTTCAAAACTGTTGCAGGGTCACCTTTAATTAATGGAAAACTAAATACAAGGAAGAAATTGGTATCAACATATAAGTAGCTTGTTTCAAAAAAACTCTTGTCTTTATACCACATCACTGTGTTAATTCCTTCCAAAATGCGTGTGGCATAAAGCACTTCATTAAAGTCTTCCATGAGAGCACCTGCAAGCGGTGCTGGAGTAGTAGTCCCTTTGAATTCCATATCTCCAATATTCCCAAACTGTCCTACACGGTATATCTGCCTTGCATTTTTGTGGAACCGGTCATAACTGAGTTCATCGAAAACATACAGAAATATCAACAGGACACCAGCCATACCAATGGCCAGACCAACAATATTTATGAGTGAATAACCCTTGTAACGAAGAAGATTGCGAATAGCAACTTTTATATAATTCTTAATCATGTTTAGATATTACAAAAATAGGCTTCATAGCCTTCCAAGGGTTATATAAAGATGTAATAAGTAATAAAGTATTAATTCTTGTTTTATATAATATTACTCAATACTTGTGCCAAATCGTATATAATATTGTGTTATAAGGATATATGGGTATGATTTGAAATGCCAGTGATTTATGATTGTATCAAAATCGGTCACCTGTGTTCAGAAATGAACATATTATTCCAACATAATTTTAATTGTATAATTTGAAATATTATTGCTAATATTTACAAAATATATCCCTTTTGAAATCCCGGAAAGATCAAATGAAGTTTTTGATTGTGTGTAAACAGTGTTGCTTAGGATGACCTTTCCCAGTAAATTAATAATACTGATTTTTACTTCATTACCTGTGTTAAATTCACCTAAGTTTATATTTAATAACCCTTTTGTGGGATTGGGAAAAACTACTGTCTCATGGAATGGATTCACTGGTGTGACTGCAGTTGAACAATCCTTCAGAGCAATTGTTACAGTATCGGTACCAGTGCACCCATTATTATCTGTAACTCTCACATAATAAGTACCGGCAGTATCAGCACTTATTGTTTGGGTGTTAGCATATCCATTGTTCCATGAATAGTCAATATAACCTGCACCTGCATCCAACAAAAGGAAATCACCTTCACAAATAGTTGTATCCTGCCCAAGATCAACTGCGGGTAAAGAATTGACTTCTAATGTTGTAATTATTACATTATCACACCCAGGACCAACTAGTATTGTATCAAAATAAATACCAGGTAGTTTCCGGTAATCACCCTCAAGCCATATACTATCACCTCTGCATATTGATGTGTCAATTTGAGTTTCTGTTGGTTGTATTATAGTCAGGTTGGTAATAACAACACTATCACATCCATTTACCGTGATAAGGGTATCAAAATAGTTTCCGGAAACTGATCTGTAGGCACCTTCCAACCAGATACTATCTCCCTCACAAATTGATTCGTTTATGAAAATATCAAATACGGGATTTATGGTCAGATTGGTTACAATAATGCTATCGTTACCTTCAGGCAACGGTATTGAATCATAGTAGGTTCCGGGAGTTTTTCTAAAAGCACCGGCTAATAATATACTATCACCCTGGCAAATAGAGGTGTCATTAATTATAACTATATTTTCGCAAGGTTCCAGAAAGTATACTGCTCCTGTATTGACCAATGGAACGGAAGTTACAGTGTCCATTTCGGTTTTATAAGGGGAGCTGGCCAGAATTGAATTCCCATAGCTGCCAACTGCATAACCAAAATTGTTAAAACTTTCTATATCTGAAGGGATAATCTTATTACTTTGGCTCCAGGTATCTGCTCCATCATTTTCAAATACATAAACAGCCCCTGCCAGATCAATTTGAGCTCCGGTATCAGGTATTATGGTTTTGTTTCTTGCTCCAATTACTGCAAATTTATTATTGATTGCCACAGACCACCCAAACCAATCTTCCGGATTACGGTCGCTGGCTGTGATCTTTTGAAGGTTTTCCCATATTCCCGCAACGCTTCGTTTAAAAATATGCGCTGATCCCCCATTCGGGATAAAATCCTTTCCCTCAAAATCCTCTGCATCACCATAAGCGCCAACTATAGCATAATTGTTATGCAAACTAACTGAACTACCAAAATAGTACATGTCTCCATAATTGGTTGGGATGAGTTTTTGGGTTTCAATCCATTTGCCGGTTATATCACATTCAAATACATATGTGGCACCGGCTTCTGATATAATACCTTCATCATGATGTGCTGCGCCAACAAGCAAATAATCTCCTGAAATACTTACCGATCCCCCAAACAAATCATTTTCACTGCGATCTGAAGCAACAATCTTCTGAACTTCCTTCCATTGTCCAAAACCATCTTTCTCAAAAATATATGCAGCACCGGCACTTTTCAGAGAATTGCCACCAGTTTCATCTCTTTCTTCCGAAACTGCTCCAATAATAATATAATCGCCTGAAATAGATACTGAACTTCCAAACTCTGCTTTTTTATCTTTATCAGATGCTGTCATTTTCAGAATTAATTTCCAGTGCCCGTTTATTTCCCTTTCATATAAATAAGCTGCACCTGAATTATTGATCACTTTGGGGTCATTATCATCTTTGCCAACGGCACTTATAACGGCAAAATCTCCTGAAATACTCACCGAATGGCCAAAGAAATCATTATTTTCTCTGTCGGGGGCTGACACTTTCTGGGTCAATGCCCATTCTCCCATAATATCTTTTTCATAAAAATATGCTGCACCAGCTAAAATTAAGAGATTACCGCCAACAGAATCAGTTTCTTCAGATCTGGCACCAATTACAGCATAATCTCCCCAAATGTCTACGGAATAACCATATTCATCAAATCCGTCACCATCTCTTGAAATCGATTTGAAAACAGTACACCAGCTTTGCGCATAACTCTTTATTTCCCAAACTGCACCTGTTATCATCAGGATAAGAAAAGTTACTATAATTCTATTTGTAGACCTGGTCATGATATACCCTCCTAATAATTAGATTATTGAACAGGCATAAACCTTTGAATATTTGTTTGTGTTTACGTATTTTAGTTCAGTGAGTTACATAATGAACTAAATCAACCTGTTTTTTTGATAAAAGAAGGTAAATACCTGATCAATGACTGTAAGAAGTTTATTTTGTTGGAAAATTAACAGAACGAGGCTCAAGCAACCAGGTTCTGCGTTTGATCGCTCTGCAATAATAACCAAGAAGGTAAATATAGAGAAATAAATATACGCGGCCATGCGGAATCATGAATAATATCAGTCCAACGAAAGCCGGAATAAGATAATCGAACATAAGGTTATTGATAACAAGGAATATCTGCATGAGAAGTCTCTCCATGCCGGTAAAATGCTTGCTGATATATATATGTCTTGATTTCAAT
>JAUWMO010000151.1 GCA_030613125.1 Bacteroidota bacterium
CAGCCAATATCATATAAAATAATTAAGTCCATTTTTCCACCCCCCACCTACGGTGACCCCCTCAAGGGGGACATAGCCTTTTTCTACTGTTTTCAGCATTGCAGCACCCTATAACAGAATTCAACCAAATAAAATCAAGGGATCCAGAGTCTATTTTAGAAAAGTGGCGGAAAATAGGTACAGGAAATACAACTTTCACTACAAGTTATCATAAAACTGCCGTAGGCAGGATATGATACAGCCTGAATCGTCAGACTCAGGCTTTGTAAAAGGATATAGCAATGAGTTCCGTCCGCGTGTCGCTGAATCCGCCAACCGGCGGAGGAGATCAGGAACCGAAGACCGCAGGGATGAGCTCAGCGAAGCTAATCCATAATACTTTCATTATTAGCCAAATATGGATTCCTGCGTTATTCGCTACGCTCATGAGGGCTAAAGCCGTTCGCAGGAATGATTACACAAATGGGGTTTTGAGACAGTCCCCGGTTATAATTTATATCCCTATGGAATAATCTTATAAAGTGTATTTTGATTTTAGAAACAAGATAATGGCATCAAATCAGATTCCTGCTCCTTCCGAAAAGTGGTTTTCCAGGGATCAGTTTTGAACTATTTTTGAATTTGGTGGAATATCTTTGGTAATCCAAACATTTCCTCCAATTATAGAATTTACTCCAATTATTACACGCCCAAGAATGGTTGCTTCAGCATATATAATGACATTATCTTCAACGATTGGGTGCCTGGGGATACCTTTAACTAAATTCCCATCGTCATCAACCGGGAAGCTTTTTGCTCCAAGAGTAACTCCCTGATAGAGTTTCACATGATTGCCAATAATGCAGGTTTCTCCAATTACAACTCCGGTACCATGGTCAATCATAAAGAATTCACCAATTTCAGCTCCGGGATGAATATCTATTCCGGTTTCTGAGTGGGCCATTTCAGTAATAATCCTTGGAATTAAGGGAACCTCCAGATTGAGTAACTCATGAGCTATCCGGTAATTGGTTAAAGCCCGAATTGAAGGATAACAAAAAATAACCTCCCCATATCCTTTGGCTGCAGGATCGCCTGAATAAGCAGCCTGTACATCTGTAGATAATAAATGACGAATATGAGGTAATCCGGAAATAAATTTTAAAGTTATTTCTCCCACATTTTTTATACACGCTTCACAAGAGAGATCTGTTTTTTCATTGCAGGCAAAACATAAACCACGCCTGATCTGTTCGGAAAGGATATGGAAAACCTTATCAATGTTTACGCCCAGGTAGTATAACATGTTTTCCTGATTTAATGAAGAATTACCAAAATACCCCGGAAAAATGATCTTGCGAAGGAGATCAACTATTTCAGTTAAACTATTATTTGAAGGCATCAGTTCTTCGTGATCCGGAACATGAAAAACCATTTTTAATGATTTTGCATCCGATAAAGTTCTAACTACACTGGCAAGCTGATTTGATGTGGGCTTATTTATTTTTTTCATTTTTGGTGAATAATGGAGTGCTTAAATATCTTTCGCCTGTATCGTTTATCATTACAACAATTAATTTTCCTTTTTGTTCTTCTCTCCGGGCAATCTCTAAAGCAGCATAAACAGTTGCCCCGGATGAGATTCCACATAGTATGCCCTCTTCTGCAGCAAGCTTTTGTGCTGTACTCATAGCTTGTTCATTTGAAACCTGAACAATTTCATCTATCAGGGCAGAATTTAATATTTCAGGGATAAATCCGGCTCCAATTCCATGAATTTTATGAGTACCGGGTAATCCCCCTGATAATACCGGAGAATCGGCCGGCTCGACAGCAATGGTTATTAATCCCGGCTTTTTTTCTTTAAGAATTTCAGAGGTGCCGGTAATAGTTCCACCGGTACCTACACCTTGTACAAAAATATCAATTTTCCCATCTGTATCATTCCAGATTTCAAGAGCAGTTGTCTTTTTATGCATTTCAACATTTGCATAATTTTTAAATTGGTGCGGGAAATAACTATTGGAAGTATTCGCAGCCAGTTCTTCAGCCTTTTTTATAGCGCCTTTCATGCCTTCTTCTGCAGGTGTAAGAACCAGATCTGCTCCAAATGCACGTAATAAATTTTTTCGTTCCATAGTCATATTCTCAGGTAATATAACTTTCAATTTGTATTTCTTAACAGCGCAAACCATGGCAAGACCAATGCCGGTATTTCCACTGGTAGGTTCAATTATTACCGTATTTTTATTTATGATCCCTTTTTTCTCGGCATCAGTAATTAATGCAAGACCTAATCTGTCTTTTACTGATCCACCCGGGTTCATAAATTCCAGTTTGGCAGCTATAGATGCCTCAATGCCCCTGGAAAGACTCTGAAGATAAACCAGGGGTGTGTTCCCAATAAGTTGAGTGATGTTTTTTGCAATTTTCATATGTAGTAAGTTTTATGTAAAGTTCTGTAAGTTAATTAATTGTTTATTGCTAATAGCTAAATTCTCTGGTACTTGTTACCTCACAAAGTATATTATTTTTTAATGGTGTTCGGTGAACCGACAGCGCCTAGCGCTGGAGCTCACGAATACCTTATAAAATTGACTCTTTATGAGTAACCCTCATCCTTGGAGACATGGTATCTTTATACATGCTCTTTTGTTCTTGTACCTCTAAATTTAACCCATTTAAGGATGAGGGGTTCATTTATTAATGTTTTTTTAAGGTTATTCAGGTAAGATAGCACTCAGGATAGAAGATAGTTTTTAAAGACCTCAAACTGGTTGCTTATCAAAACTGTCTTTTTCTCACGCTTGTTGTATTGCTCCAGTCTGTCTGGGATTATCAACTTTTCTTCAATGACCTCCTCTATTATAGTGTGGAATTTTGCAGGATGGGCCGTTTCAAAAAAAATACCAATACCCGGATGGTCGTATAAATATTCCCTGAGAGCAAGATACCCTGTTGCTCCGTGAGGGTCAAGAAGGTATCCTGTCTTCTTATATACTTGTTTTATTGTTTTTCTTATCTGATCATCTGTATGACTATATCCGGTTATATCTTTTTTTATTGCCTTCCATGAATGATCATACATTTCCAATATCCGTGCAAAATTGCCTGGGTTCCCAACATCCATTGCATTGGCAATGGTCTCAAGTGAGGGCCTGGGTCTGAATTCTCCTGTTTCAAGATAATCAGGCACCGGACGGTTAATATTTGATGCTGCAAGAAAAATCTCAACCGGCAATCCAAGTCTTTTCGCTATCAGCCCGGCTGTCAGATTTCCATAATTTCCGCTTGGCACAGATATAATCAGGGGTAAAGAGTTCTGGGCAAGCTGGGCATAAGCAAAAAAATAATAAAAGGATTGGGGTATCAGGCGTGCAATGTTTATTGAATTCGCAGATGAAAGATTTATTCTTTTTTTCAATTCCGGGTCTGCAAATGCCTGTTTTACCATTTTCTGGCAATCGTCAAAAGTTCCGCTTACTTCAATGGCAGTGATGTTTTTTCCCAGGGTAGAGAACTGTTTTTCCTGCAATGGGCTGACTTTTCCCGATGGATAAAGAATAACTACATCAATACCTTCAATACCCAGGAATCCGTTAGCCACAGCACTTCCGGTGTCACCCGATGTAGCTACAAGTATTGTAAGTGGGTTGTTACTTTCAGCGAAATAGCTCATACATCTGGCCATAAACCTGGCGCCAACATCTTTAAAAGCCATGGTCGGGCCATGAAAAAGCTCCAGGGAAAAAACATTTTCCTCAACCTTAACAAGAGGAATTTCGAAATTGAGAGAGTCTTTAATTATTTCGGAAAGAACATTATCCGGAATATCATTTTTCACAAATATACTGGCAATTGTACAAGCTAGTTCAGTTAAGCCGGTGTTTTGAAAGTCCCGGATTTTCTCTTCAGGAAGAGTTTCGATCTTTTCAGGGAAGAACAAACCCTGGTCATCTGCGATGCCTTTCAGTACCGCTTCCCTGAAACTTACTTTTACAGATTTTTTATTTGTGCTATAATACATTTAGTTTTCATGTTTAATAACAAATGCACCTTTCGGGCTTATCTTTGAAACATAAAGATCGAAATTAACATCAATATTTCTGTAGATTTCACTCATTTTGTTTTTCACAGCCATTGCCGTTTTTTCTCCTTTTGAGAATGCAAAAACCGATGGACCTGAACCGGCAATGCCACATCCCAGAGCGCCTGCCTGGACCGATGCTTCCTTAATCTTATCAAACCCAGGGATTAATATCGAGCGTGTGGGTTCAATAATAACATCATTCATTGAACGTCCGATCAGATCGTAATCAGACAGATTGATCCCTGTTATTAATCCGGCTACATTACCCCATTGTTTTGTGGCCAGTTCCAGGGAGATCTGTTTTTTAAGGATCTTTCTGGAATCTTCGGTATTAACCTGAATATGTGGATGTATTATTGTGCAATACAGATCACCAGGGGAAACAAGCTGTATTATGTCCAGGGGATCATAACTTCTGATGAGAGTAAAGTTCCCAAGTAGCGCAGGGGCGACATTATCGGCATGGGGTATTCCTGATGCAAGTTTTTCCCCTTCCATGGCATATTTTACCAATTCTTTTGTTTTTAAAGGCTTTCCTGCAAGTTCGTTTACCGCAAATGCAGCAGCAGCAGCGCTTGATGCACTGGAACCGATTCCGCTTCCCGGTTTCACTCCCTTTTCTATTTCAACTTCAAATCCAAAACCGATTCCCAGATCCTGTACAAGTTTTTGAATTACCACTCCTGCAACATTTTTTGATGCTTCATAGGGCAGATCAAAACCTTCAATTTTTGTTATCCTTATTTGTTTCTCTTTCATTACTTTCAATGTTAATACATCACCAACATTCTCCAGAGGAAATCCAAGAATATCAAAGCCGCAGGTAACATTTGCCACTGTTGCCGGGGCAAAAACCTTTACAATATCATTATTTCTCATGTGTTTTAATTTACCTGTTCAAACAATTATGTTTTAGTTCCGTTCACAGAAGGTTATTGAACACTGATTCTCATAATATCCGCAAAAACTCCTGAAGCTGTAACTTCAGCTCCGGCACCTGCACCCTTAATTACCAGGGGTTGTTTTTTATACCGGTCAGTATATATTACAATAATATTATCTTTCCCGTCAAGGTTGTAAAAGGGGTGATCGGGTCCAATGCTTGATAAACCCACAAAGCATTTCCCTGGTTCCCATTCTGCAATAAACCGTAGTTTTTCATTTTTCAACAAGGCTTTTTTTCTAAGGCTTTCAAAATATTCATTCTGACCGGCCAGTTTTAAATAGAACTCTTCGGTGGTTTTTGATTTCAGACAAACTTCAGGCAGGAAGGGCTCACATTTTATAGCATCTAATTCCATTTGTGAACCGCATTCCCGTGCAAGTATGAGCAACTTCCTAATAACATCTGTTCCGCTCAGGTCAATTCCCGGATCAGGCTCGGTGTAACCTTTTTCATGTGCAATTTTCACTACCTCTGAAAAAGAGGTGTTTTCGTTAAATGAATTGAAAATATAATTCAGGCTTCCCGATAAAACTGCCTGTAATTTTAATATTCTGTCACCGCTATTTATAAGATCATGGATGGTTTTGATAATTGGAAGACCGGCGCCTACGTTTGTTTCATAAAGAAACCTGGTATTTTTCTTTCGGGCAGTTTCCTGTAGCAGCTTATAATATTCAAACTCTGAGGATGAAGCAATTTTATTTGAGGTAACCACTGAAATGCTTGCTTCCAGGAATCGCTGATAAAGCTTTGTGATCTTTTCATCAGCCGTTTCATCAATAAAAATACTATTCCTGAGGTTAAGCTTCCTGGCTTTATTCAGGAATTTTACGGGATCACTCTTCTCTCCGTTATTATTTAGTTCTTTATTCCAGCTCCCGGTATCGATGCCGGCTTCATCAAAATACATTTTTTTACTGTTGGCAATTCCGATAAGTTTCAGCTCTATGGTATGTTTCTTTTTTAGATATTCACTTTGTTCGTATATTTGATTCAACAGGGCCGAACCAACATTACCAGTGCCTATCAAAAAAAGATGGACCCGTTTTGTTTCTGACAAAAAGAAACTTTCATGTAATGTATTAAGGGCCTTTCTCAGATCATCACGATTGATAACCATAGAAATATTTCTTTCACTTGAACCCTGGGCTATTGATCGGATGTTTACACCGTTTTTACCAAGACTGTTAAATGCTTTACCAGCCAGCCCGATACTTTTTTTCATTTTATCACCAACAATGGCAACGATCGAAAGGTTTTTTTCAATCTCTGGTTCATTCACCTTCCCAATTTGTATCTCAATTGAGAACTCATTTGAAATGGCTTCTGCAGCATTTTCAAGATCTGTTTGATTAAAACCGATAGTTATAGAATGCTCAGAAGATGCCTGGGTGATGAAAATAATATTGATCATTTTGCTGGCAAGGGCACCGAATAACCGCATAGATATCCCCGGAACTCCAACCATCCCACTTCCTGAAACTGTAATAAGTGCGATATCTTTAATACTTGACAATCCTTTTACATTTACCCCGTTTATTGCTTTTTCCAAACATATTTTTGTCCCGGGTTTTTGAGGGGCGAAGGCATTTCTGATATAGATAGGTATTCCCTTTTCAATGACAGTATGAAGTGTGGGAGGATAAATCACTTTAGCTCCGAAATGGGCAAGTTCCATAGCTTCATTATAAGAGAGCGATTTGATTGGAAGAGCATTTTTTACCATTGTGGGATCTGCTGTCATAATGCCATCAGTATTTGTCCATTTATCGAGGCTTAAGGCATTTACAGCAGTTGCAATTATTGCTGCTGTATAATCGGAACCTTCACGGCCGAGAGTGGTTGTCTGGCCGGTATCAGCAGACGCAATAAAGCCGGGAACTATAACAATACTTTTTACCCCGGTGAATCTTTCCCTTATTTTATGGTATGATAATTCTAAATTCACATTAGCATTACCAAAGTTTTCATCAGTTTTTATAACTTCCCTTGCATCGATATACATTGCATCTACTTCATCTTTCTTTAAGAAACTATAAATTATACAGGCTGAAAGTAATTCACCATATTGAACAAGAGAATCTTTTGTTTTAGGAGTGAATTCTTCAAGAAAAGAAATACCGGTGCATAAATCTTCAACTTCATTAATCATGACTTTTACCTCTGCTTTGACCGGACTTTGATCAGTAACCGGAAAAAGTTCATCAATAACTTTCAGATGGAGAGATTCAATTCCATCTATAGCCTTCTGGTAACCCTCACTTTTGTTAACAGCTAAATTTCCGCATTGTTCCAGTTGATCAGTAATTCCCTGAAATGCTGAAACTACAATTGCCAGTTTTTCTTTACGCGGATAATTACTAATAATAATACTAAGATTTCTTATATCCTTTGCTGATCTGATACAGGAACCGCCGAATTTCAATACTTTCATTTTGTTAAAAATTATATTGTTATATATATTAGTGATCAGGATATGATCTTGATTTACAGGAATATACTACAGAACAGATGATATGTGAAAATATAACCCCCTAGGGGGTACCTGTAAATGTGGAAAAGAACAGGTGGGAGCATGCGGAACGGCTGAAATCATCAGATACTGAAGAAGCCAGAAAAACCCCTCGTATGAAAACAGTGTTCTGCATTTCAAATTTAAAATTAAAGGCATAAAGATAGGAATAATATTATAATACGTATTATCCAATATCAATCTTAAAGATAAATGAATTTTAATTTTAAAGATAACCAGTATTTTGTATCTTTCAATAATCAATGTATACTAAACCTGAAATAAAGCTCGAATATAGTAATCACCGGAATCAGGAGGTAGTTCTGATCAAATTTGCCTATAACAAGGGTTTAATAGATGAGGTAAAGAAACTGGCGGGCAGTCGGTGGAGTCAGACAAAGCGATGCTGGTATATACTTGCTGATAATTTTCATTTGGATACATTTCTAAATAAAATATCAGCCATTGCAAATATCGATGCTTCAAACATAAAGGATAGGGGTGTATCGAATATATCGACTGGCAGGATAAAAAAATCCTTTATACCTAAACTACCAAAGGGGTATCTTGAAATACTTAAGCAGAAAAGATATGCTAAAAATACCATCAGGATATACACAACATATTTCAGGCAATTTGTGGATTATTTTTCCGAAGATTCTCTGGAAAAAATCGATGTCGAACAAATCAACGGTTATATTTTGGAACTTATAACTAAAAAGTCTATATCACCGAGTCAACAGAACCAACGGATCA
>JAUWMO010000168.1 GCA_030613125.1 Bacteroidota bacterium
ATCATTGCACAATTTACAGTAGGATTCAGAGTGATTAAAGCAGCTAATACCAACCCTGCAGACTCCTTGAAATATGAATAGTCCTGGTATTAATAAAAATCAAATTTATTACAATTATGATTCAAAATTATATTAAAACAGTTCTAAGGATCATACTGAGGAACAAGATGTTCTCTTTTATCAACATCATGGGGTTGGCCATTGGCCTTACCTGTTTTTTACTGATATTTTTGTGGGTAAAAGACGAATTGGGTTATGACAGGTTTCATGAAAAAGCAGACCAATTATTTAGAATTAACACAAGAGACCATGAAGATCCGGATTTTATCTGGACAACTACCCCAACTCCTTTAGCTCCATTACTCAAAGAAAAATTCCCGGAAGTTATTTCATATACGCGCTATTGGTCATTTGGCGCAATGGTGAGATATAAGGAGGAACATTTTTTTGAAGATGACATTAAGCTGGTCGATCCTTATTTTTTTAAGATGTTCACCTTCCCATTTATTAAAGGAGAAAAAGAGACTGCTTTGCCTAATCTGGATGCTGTCGTTTTAACTGAATCGACAGCAAAAAAATATTTTGGTGATAAAGACCCAATTGGTAAGATGCTGAATATACGCAATAATATTGATCTCACCGTAACAGCAGTAATAAAGAATCCTCCGAAGAATTCACATATGAAATTTACAATGCTGGCTCATATAGATAATGTCCCGGAATACCGCCGGACAAGTTGGGCATCTGATTACCCGTCCTATATAATGATCCATGATAAATTCACTGAGGAGGAAGTAAATCAGAAGATCGAGGGGATATTTAGAACTATTGATCCGGATGCTACCGAATACCCGGTATTGCAAAATGTCACGGAGATCTATCTAAATGAAAATGGTGTTGCGGGCAAGCTCATTCATGTTTACACATTCTCAATTATTGCCGTGCTGGTTTTGATCATTGCCTGTATAAACTTTATGAATTTATCAACAGCAAGATCTGCAAAACGAGCCAGGGAAGTTGGATTAAGAAAAATCGTTGGTGCCAGTAGATTACAACTCATCAAACAATTCATTGGTGAATCTACCATCTTCTCCTTTATCGCTTTATTTATCGCCTGGGTTTTAGTAGAGTTGTTTCGGCCAGTCTTTAGCACGCTGGCAGGTAAAGATATTGAAATTGAGTACCTTGATCCAATACTTATTCTGTCGATACTTATCATATTAATATTCACCGGATTATTTTCAGGGAGCTATCCGGCCTTGATCTTATCGTCATTCAAATCGGTTCATTTTTTGAAAGGTGAAAAGATTCAACACCCGGGAAGCAAATCATTGCGAAACATCCTGGTGATTTTCCAGTTTTTTGTTTCTGTAGTTTTGATTATATGTACAACTGTTATCTACAAACAACTCTGGTATATACAAAATAAGGATCTGGGATTGAATAAAGAAAATATCCTGGTCACGCCGTTTATTGGGGTGATGGCACCTAAATATGATGAAATAAAATACGATTTGTTACGGAATCCGAACATCTATTATGTTTCCGGAGTATCAAATCTACCTACAAATGTAATCGCGCATGTCTCACTTGACTGGGAAGGCAATAAGAATGATGAAGGAATAGGAATAGATTATATGATGGTTGATTATGATTTGATTGAGACCATGGAAATGGAAATGTTATATGGCCGGAGTTTTTCAGAAGAATTTGCCGATGATGATTCCATCGCATATATAATTAATGAAACGGCATACAAACGAATGGGGATTGAAAATCCCATTGGCCATCCGGTTGAATTCCAGCATCCTTATTTTCCTGAAAGATTCAGTCGCGGGGAAATCATAGGAGTGGTAAAAGACTTTCACCACAGTCCTTTAAGAGAGCATATCGTTCCCCTTGCGATGAGGATGTACAGGCCGTGGTATAACCACCTTGTTATTAAAATCAATCCTAAGGATATCCAGAAGACTATTTCATATGTCCAGGCAAGCGCTAGAAAATTCGTTCCTGAATATCCTTTCATATACTCATTTTTCAAGGATGAGATTAATGTGTTATACAGCTCGGAACGAAAAATCGGGGATATCGTGAAATACTTTGCCCTTCTGAGCATATTCATTTCATTCCTTGGAATGTTTGGACTCGCATCTTTTACAGCCGAACAATATACCAGGCAAATTGGGATTCGTAAGGTAAATGGTGCATCCGTAACCAGCATTATTCTCCTCCTGATCCGGGACTTTATGAAGTGGGTAAGCATAGCCTTGATACTTGGCTGTCCGGTAGCATGGATTATTATGAAAAAAATCCTTGCTAACTATGCATATAAAACAGAGATATCATGGTGGATTTTTCTGATCACTGCATTATTGGTATCCTTCATAGGCTTATTTACGGTGATAGTCCAGGCCGTGAAGACTGCAACCCGGAATCCTGCTGAAAGTTTGAGATATGAATAAGTGTAACTTATCAGTTTGTTAGGATGAAAGAGTTTAAAGTTACAGGTTAAAAGTGATAACTAGTTACTTATAGTGTTCAAATCTTCATAAAAACTTATTGTGACACCTCAGCTGACGCTTGTTTATTCCTCTTAATAAATTACTTAACCTTCCTTATATTAATTAAATTATGGCTTTGCTGCTGAAATTTTATAGTAATCACCGAAGACCGAAGGGATGAGGTAATTCCATATGAAAGTTTGCTTTCTGAGGCTTGAGAAGTAAAAAATTAGCCAGGCGACAGCCTGAAATTTTCTTTGGTGGTAAGGATATAACAATTGAAATTCAATAAAAACTTGACTTTAGTAAATAATTATTATAACTTACATCAATGTGTCAGATGATTGAACCGGAAGCATTATGCCGACTCAGGGACAGTGTTTCTATTGATTTACATCCGGCGAGTTACATGAAATTATTAAAATACCTAATATTTTTTGTACCATTGTCCTTGTATACCATGTTTATATATTAACGAAAGGATCATAATATGTCTGTACTCGATATTATCAGATTGCGGAGGTCGATACGTGAGTATCTTCCCAGGGAGATACTTCCCGATGTGAAGGAAAAATTGCTGGAGTCACTTAGGTTCGCCCCATCGGCATGCAACAATCAGCCGTGGCAATTCATCCTCATTGCTGACCCTCAACGCCGAAAACAAGTAGCAGCAGCATGCAACAGGCAGATGTGGATGGCAGATGCTCCGCTAATTATAGCAGGATGTGGCATGCCTCATGAAGCCTATCAATACATGGGTGGATATGGTAATAGCATCGAAATTGACGTTGCTATTGCATTTGATCATCTGACGCTTGTTGCAGCGGAAGAGGGCCTGGGAACTTGCTGGATTGGTGCATTTGACGAAAAGGCAGTGAAGAAAATTCTGGATATACCAAAGGATGTGAGAATCATAGCGCTAACCCCTGTCGGATATCCAGCTGAGAAAGGTGCTCTGACCAAACGATTGAACAAGAAACGGAAAGATCCGTTGGAAATATTCCCCAAAGAACTTTGGCATTCATAAATTCCAAACCGGAACTTTCTTCTACCTTTTAGTTTTATATTTATTCAACTCATAATGATGCGTGCGCACTAATTCTTCTACACGTAATCGCGCACGGGTCCTGTGCTCCTCAAATTCTTCTTTAGTCTCCAAAAGTGCTGTTTTAGTTTGGGCGGTGATGATATGACTTCTTTTAAATAATATAATAAAGATCACCAGGAGTGCAACTAAGCCTGCTATTATAAACCACGTAAGACTGTTGTATGCAGTTTTGCTCATCAATATTCCAAAAAAACTCAGACTGTTTTTTTCTTTAATGGCAATGTCTAATTTGTCATTGGTATTTTGTAAAACAGATAAAATTGAGTCTGTTTCATTTCTTTTGGTTGATACAAGGTTATAGGTTTCTTCAAGCTCCTTTCTTACAACTTTTAAAGAATCTGATACATGAGATTTTAATTTTAACAACCATGCTTCTTCAACTACTCTAAATTCCAAATACGGACTTGACTTTTTAATTACATAGTCAAATTGACTATCAAGACTGCCCCTGTCTAATGATGGTTTATCTTCAGATTCCTGTGAGGCAATACCAAACATTGCTGGAGACACTAATAGTAAATCGATAATAAATAGTAGTTGTATAGTTAATTTCATAAGTATTTATTTAAGTATAACACAACCTGAATATCTGGTATACGCACATAGAAACGTTATTTAATATGAAAAATTGCTTAATATTTCAATGAACTAAATTCAGACCTCCTCTGAAACTACATATGGTTTCCTATATTTTCTTGTTAGCATTAGATCTGCCTCCGGGTCGTTAACAAATTTTTCATATTTTCCATTGAAATAAAGTTGGCGGTTTAACCTGTAAGAAATATCTGCCATCAGGGGTAATGCAGAAGAATAAAAACCTTCCCTGATATCACAATTAAGGTTCATGTGATCTGAAGCCCTGATAGCATCGATAAAATTGGCATAATGTTCTGTCCCACCGGGAGCTGCCAGATATGCAGATTCCTGGTTTTTTTCGCTTTCAGCTTCCATTTCAGAGCCGGCAAATGGTTCTTTTTCACGTTTCTTAAATGCAACCCAGGTCGATCCGTTTATACCCATCCACCCTTCAGTACCCAGAAAGATATTCCCAATACGGATATTCAGACCCGACACATCGTTTGTATACCTGCCGCGTGTTTCAAATTCAAGCATCTTACCATCAGCATAATTAAAAATCGAATTTTGAGTGTTCGGCGTTTCCTGGGAACATTCTTTAGGATCAATACCATAAATTCCACCTGATGAAAAGACAGAAACCGGATGCTCATTTTTATTCAGGCCCCAGCGTGCAACATCAAACTGGTGTGGTCCCTGATTTCCGGTATCACCGTTACCTGTATCCCAATGCCAGTGCCAGTTATAATGGCCCTTTTTTTCATTGTATGGCCTTTCCGGCGCAGGTCCTAACCACATGTCATAATGCAGCCCTTCAGGCGGTTCTGAATCTTTCGATATCCCAAATGAATCCCTTGGTTTATAACATAAACCTTTTGCAAGATAGACCTCCCCTATGCCACCATCATGTAGAAACCTGATAGCATTTATTATATTGGTTATTGACCTGTTTTGAAACCCAACCTGCACAATCCGGTTGTATTTGCGGGCTGCCTCAATCATTTTTCTCCCTTCAAATATATTATGACTGGAAGGCTTTTCCACATATACATGTTTTCCGGCCTGGCATGCCCATATAGTTCCTAATGCATGCCAGTGGTTAGGAGTAGTAAATGATACAGCATCTATTTCTTTATCATCAAAAACTCTCCGCATATCCCATTCCGTACCAGGTTTTACTCCCTGGTGCTGCTCCATCAGATCAACCCGTTCACCAAAAAAACTCTCATCAACATCACACAGAGTTTTTACCAGCACATTTCTGTTTTTTGATAATTTACCCCATTTATCCATATGGGTTCTGCCCTGACCACGAATCCCAATAACTGAAATCAGGATTCTGTCGTTCGCTCCTTTGATGCGTTTGTATGAAGATGCACCGAAACCAACAGCACCAATAGACATACCAATGGCACCGGTCAGGGTCTTTTTTACAAATTCTCTTCTTGATTCACTCATGTTAGATATGCTTTTAAATATAAATAATAATGGATTTATATTAAGGTTTTCTGATAATATAATAGCCTAAAACAACTTAGAAAATTTAGTCAATAAATACTAACCTTTCACATTATTCTAATCAGGATTAAATCTATAAAAAAAAACGGAATATCAAACCTTATTCAGAATGGTTTTCAAATTCCGAACATATTTACTTATTATATTATTTGTCGAATGTTTAATAGATAAATTTAGAAGATTTCACTTCTATATCTGCAATAATTATTGTTTGAACAGTTATAAATGAATTACTTTTATTTAGATTAATTAAAAATAAATATATGAATTTGCAGAATGAATATTAGATTAGCTGATTTCATAATCAAAAGTTTACTAATGAGAATTTACAAGTTATCATTACGAAAAAACTGGGATATTTATTTATTGTTCATCCTTTGTCTTTGTATATCTCCCGCAAGAGGTCAAACTTATGCGGAAAAAGCTTACTATTTAATAGATTCTTTAAACCTTGATGAACTTGGTGAAAGCGATAAGCACTTGATTGATTCCGCGCTTAAATTGTACCATCAGGCCAAACATGATTCAGATCGGTTGAATTCAATCATGATATTAACCCAGAAAATGGTACATGAGGACTGGTCGAAATACAACGAATTCCTTTACATTGAACTTCAGGAAATGCTGGCAGGATCATCGCTCACTGAAAAGGAATCCTTATATGGGAAAAAGATGCTTGCCAATGTGATGGGTGATCTTGGGTTCTATGCCGTATCGGTTCAGGGTGATTTTAATAAAGCTTTGGATTATTTTCATGAGGCTCTGGATTTATCGGAAGAAATAGGTGATAAATACAATATGGTTACCATGTTAAATAATATTGGCAGTGCCTCTGAACGATTTGGTGATATACCAAGGGCTTTGGACTGCTATCATAAAAGTTTAATGATATGTAAAAAAATTAGTCACAAAAAGGGGATCCCAAGTTTACTAAATAACATTGGTCTGATAAACATGGAACAGGGGAATTATACTGAAGCTCTTGACTATCTTACAGAAAGTTTGAAGATACATGAAGAATTGCAGGAACATGAAAATGTGGCAAGAAACCTGGAGAATATTGGATTGATCTATAGCCGTATTGGTAATTCAGAAAAGGCTATGAGCTATATGTTAAGAAGCTTAAATACTGCAGAAGTGAGTGGAGATAAAATCATTATTGCAAGGGCATTAAAAAGCGTTGCTACAGAATATACAAAGCAGGAAGATCTGAATAATGCAGAAAAGTATGGAAAAAGAGCATTAACATTATATAAGAATTTAGGTAATAAAAGAGGTCTTGCCTCTGTATACCATTTATTTGGAGAAGTTGCACTAAAAAAAGGAGACCTGAAGAAAGCGAATACCTTTGGTTCTCAAAGTCTGAAATTGGCGCAGGAGCTTGGCTTCCCTGATGATATCAGGAATGCAGCCTTGCTCAGCAGTAACATTTACCAGGAAGATCGGGAATTTGAAGAAGGACTGAAAATGTACAAATTGTATATTTCCATGCGGGATAGTATCCTAAATGCAAATACCCGAAAGTCAACTATAGTTCAGCAAACAATTTATGAAATTGAAAAGACGCAATTACTGAAAGAACAAACAGCGAAAGAAGAAGCCAGAATAACTGCTGAGTTAAAAACCAGGCGACACAATTTCCAGTAC
>JAUWMO010000231.1 GCA_030613125.1 Bacteroidota bacterium
AGAAAAACAGGGCGTACACGTCGGGTTACATACATTATCCAACTTCATAACCACAAATGATGCATATGTTACACCGGTACCTGACCGGCGTCTTGCTCAAGCAGGCCTGAGTACTGTAAATGAAGATATTAACCTTGATCAGACCGATGTTACCATTGAATCACCTAATATATTCAGACAATCTGATAACAATAACCTAAAAACTGTACGAATAGGCGATGAATTGATACAATATACTTCTGTAAGCGATACTACACCCTGGAAATTAATGGCCTGCAAGCGTGGTGCATGGGGAACTTCAGCTGCGACACACAGCAAAGGTGATACCATAGCTTTACTTGCAGATCACGGCTACAAGGTATTCCTTACAGATGCAGATCTCTCTAAAGAAGTTGCCTTCAATATTGCCAGATTGTATAACCAGACCGGATTACGACAGATATCATTCGACGGGCTGGAAGGTAACCGCTCTACAGCAATGGGGAACTATGGAGAGATCCTCTTTACCAATGAGTGGTACCAAAATCTATCGGATGAAATCAAACAGCATTATATTGCCGATGCCAGTCGCACTTCACACTATTTCTGGCATATGTATACCCGTATGAACTGGGGTGAACCCTGGTATGCCGGGTTCAGGGAAAGTCAAACGGAATACCGGCTGAAAAACCAAAAATATTTCAGCCGGAATATGATGCCGGGCATGCTGGGATGGTTCTCAATGCGCAACACCACCAGCCTGGAAGATATTGAATGGATGCTGGCCAGATCAGCAGGATTCAATGCCGGTTTTGCTTTTGTGGTTTCACGGGAAGTATTGAATTCCAACGGCCTTGGTAAGGAGATACTAAATCAGGTAAAAAATTGGGAATTCGCACGCCTGCACAATGCATTTACCAGTGAGCAAAAGGATCAAATGAAGGATATCAGTAAAGAATTCCACCTGGAACCAAACGGAGAAAACTCCTGGAAGCTCTACCCTGAACATGTAAGCCTTAAAAACGCACATCCGAATAAAACCAGACAACCCGGAGAACCTACACATTCCGGTTTTGAATTTTCAAATCCGTATCACGAACAACCTTTGGCATATACGCTGAAACTGGTGAGTGATTATTACCAGGATAGCGTTAGCGACATGTACCTCGAATTAGATGTTACCCAAACCATTCATTTACCCGTTTCCCTGAAAGCAGGTCAGGTCCTTAAAATTTACGGAGATGGCCGGGCCATACATTTTAATGAGCGTTGGAACATTATTAATGAGCTGGAAATACCTGATCTGAAAATAGCACCTGGCGATCACACTATAGAGTTTGATTGTAAATTTAATGCGGGAGAAAAAGCCGAAGTACGACTTGAATTCAGGTGTTCCGGCAAACCTGATACCATCACGATAAAAAAATAGAACATAGCTGTACCTGTAAATACTATCTGATTATTCTTTTTTAATTTTTAATTTTTAATTTTTGCAATGATATCAAAAGACAGAATTAATGCCTCCCTAAATCACCTTTCCACCGACAGGATTCCTGTCGATTTTGGTGGTACTCCGGTAACCGGAATTCATGTGCTTGCCATTGAAAACCTGAGAAGGTATTTTAACCTTGATTACAAACCGGTGAAGGTGACTGAACCGTATCAGATGCTGGGTGAAATTGATAACGAACTTGCCGGGATCCTCGGGATTGACACGGTTGGTATTTCACCTAAAAACAATATGTTCGGTATTCCGAATGAAGACTGGAAAGAGTTTAAAACGCCCTGGGGACAAACGGTATTGGTACCAGGCGACTTCAATACAACCACCAATGACCAGGGCGATGTTTTTATACATCCTGAGGGAGATGTAAATGTTCAACCTAGTGCAAGAATGCCGGTCTCAGGATTTTTTTTCGATGCTTTAATCCGTCAGGAACCCATTGTTGAAGATAAACTCGATCCTGCCGATAACCTTGAGGAGTTCTCAGAAATATCTGAAAACGACCTTTTATATTTCAAACATGAAGTAGAAAAACATTCGGATTCTGATAAAGCAATAGTGGCTAACTTCGGAGGTACTGCCATTGGTGATATAGCCCTTGTACCTGCCATGAACATAAAAAAACCGAAAGGTATCAGGGATGTGGCCGAGTGGTACATGTCAACCATGATGCGGTCTGATTATGTGCATGAAATATTTGACAAACAAACGCAAATAGCCCTGACAAATTTTGGAAAGATTTATAAAGAAGTTGGTGATAAAGTTGATGTGGTTTTTATCTGTGGTACCGATTTCGGAACACAGGATTCACAATTTTGCTCTGAAGATACTTTTTTATCACTCTACGCACCTTATTACAAACAAATAAATGACTGGGTACATACTCATACAAGCTGGAAAACCTTTAAACATTCATGTGGTGCGGTTGAACCTTTTATAAAACATTTTATCGATTCAGGATTCGATATTATTAATCCGGTACAGGTAAATGCAGCAGGAATGGACCCTGAAAATTTGAAATCAAAATTTGGAGATTCTATAGTATTCTGGGGCGGAGGTGTCGATACACAGAAGGTGCTTCCATTTGGAAATAAGAAAGAGGTTGAAGAGCAGGTAATAAATCACTGTAAGATATTTTCTCGAAAGGGTGGATTCGTGTTTACCACCGTTCATAATATTCAGGCAAATATTCCTGTTCAGAACATCATTGCAATGCTAAATGCCATTAAGAAATTTAATGGTATTATTTAAACTAACTTACAGACCTGTTATCTGAGGGATCGTATGCAACCTGGAGGGTCGCTCTACAATTAGAAGATTTGTTTTATCTTGCATACTCATTTATTAAACCGCTTCACTATGAATTTCAGATCCAGTCCGGAAAGGAGTAACCAAACAATTAATTTGATCCTTTATTTCTCGCTTATTGTGTTCGTTTGTTTAATTTCTTTGCCGGACAATGAATTCAGAAAAAATTCTTACGGTTAGGTTCAGGAATTTTCATTTTATCCCGGTTGATCTGGCCCTGTTAGTTTATCTGGCCCTTACATTTATTTACCTGATATATGGTGGCCTGACAGGATTAAAGGGAGTTATGTTTCATTGCCTCATCAGGTTCATCATTACCGGCGCTATCTTGGTTTTTGCCTATTATGACAACCTTTTTAAAGAAAAGAGTAATTTATTTGTTTTTTTCAGGAATTTCTATCCTTTATTTCTGCTTATATTTATTTACAAAGAAACAGGATACCTAAACAACATTGTTTTTGATTATTTCGATCCTTTTTTTGTCAGGCTTGAAGAAAATTTATGGCACTCCCAGCCAAGTCTGGCTTTTTCAGGTCGATTTCCCCAGGCCTGGTTCAGTGAGTTAATGAATCTTGGTTACTTTTCATTCTATTTACTGGTTTTCGGATTTTGTTTTTATGTTTTTATAAATTACAGATCATTCTTGCAGGATGTAATCAGCATAATAATAATATCTTTTTTATTCTACTATTTGATATTTAATATTTTTCCTGTTAAAGGACCTCAGTTCTTTTTTTCTGAGGAAATGATGACAGATACAACTTCAGGAATCTTCAGGCAGGCAGTCAGGCTGGCTCAATGGATAGGCGAATCGGAAACCGGGGCTTTTCCAAGTTCGCATGTTGGTACCTCTCTAATTATATTATACTTATCAAGTAAACTGGCCAAAAAGATATTTCCGGTTATTTTACTGTTTTCGGTATTATTATGGTTTGGAGCTGTTTATATAAAGGCCCACTATCTTGTAGATATTATCGCAGGATTCTTAACTGCACCTTTAGTATATCAGGGGGCACACTGGTATAATAAGCAATTAACGAAGGGTAAAAATAGAAATTTCATAAAACCGGCTAAGGTCAAACTTCTACGTTACTGAAGGTGACTATCAATATTAATATTCAGGGTTGTAACAAAACCCGAGATTAATTCCACTTCTATAGGAACGTCAGGACTGAGATCATCTCCGTAATAATTAATATCGACTACATATTTCCCAACAGGTAAATTTGTACCATAGGTGCCATCTATTGAAATAGCCACTCTTTGAACCACTTCAGATGTATCAGCAGTATAAATAATGATTTTCCGTGCACCATAAAAGGTTTCAAGTTCTTTTGGTGTAAGGTCACAAGGCTCAACCGTACACATAGGTTCAATAACAAACTTACCATTAATAGTAGCCAGCACGGTTGAATCACCTACATTAAAACATCCTGAAAGAAGTACTATGGTAAAGATTATAGATATAAGAAATAATATTTTTTTCATTTTATAACAATTAGTCGTTTACCTGTGTTAATTAGGACAGCTTGTATTCATCTTTGAAATTTCTGCAAATATATTAAAATCCGTTCCAAAAAGGACCATTTAAACTAAAGACTGAATGGGAAGGGAAATATGTTTTTAATAATTTTAAAACAAGGTAGTTGCACGGGTTAGTATTGTAAAAAAAAGTCATAATATACCGGTCCGTTCTGTAATACCGGCAATTCTCATGGTATATCTTGATTTCTTCGTATACCTGTATCTATGTCTATGTTTAGTTTAATTGTTCTGCCATCTGTGATTGTAATTGCTTTTGGCACATCATTGCTGCGGTCTAATCCAAGATAATTAATATCAACAACATAACGGCCCTGATCAAGTATGACCACATAAGTACCGTCAGGTTCTATGTCTAATTTTTTTATTACAGTTGATGTATCTGAGGAGTAAATAAGAATTTTCCTTAATTTATATGCCCCGGCTATCTGCTCAGGTGTCAGATTACATGGTTCAACCGGACATAAGGGACTAATAGTAACTTTACCTTCGAGTTTTCCTGCTCCGGGCCATAGTTCGTTATATTCTTTAAGGCAACCAGCAAACAATGTCACACTTATTAATAAGCCAAACAGATATAATTGTTTTTTCATTTTACAAGGTTTTTATTCGATATAATGTTCTTTCGAGTCAGCGTATTGGGCAGTAATACAGTATATTGTTATTCAAATAATTCAGGAACAATAATCATTCCAAATTATATATATTATTAAGATTCTACTCAGTTTTATCAAAATTAGTTTCAATTATCAGTTAAAATTTTTTCTCAAATAAAAGTACATTTTTTTATATTATGAGTAATAAAGTTACACTATTTTACCGCAGAGAAAAAGCTTTTCACCTATCATTTGATTATGATGCCATCAGTAGTGATGGAGGCTTGATTTTGTTAGATAGAATTGAAAATAAAACAAAATGTATCAAATCATTTGGTTTGGTCATATTAGATATGAAAATCCCGAATACTTTTGTTAAAAAAATCTTCACTTTTTGTTTTATGAACTTAGCGAAGCCTGCCCGAACCTGTCAGAATAAGTCAGGCGGGTAGCTCAGGCGAGTGGTTTCACGAAGTAATAATCCGGGTTTATGCGAACCGGTTTGGCTGGAAAGCTGTAGTATATTTTACATATATAATCATATATCTTATTAATACACAGTCTTATAGAATATATTTAATACGTATTTTCCAATATCATTCTTATAGATAAATGAATTTTTATTTTGCAGATAACCAGTATTTTGTATCTTTCAATAATCAATGAATACTAAACCTGAAATAAAGCTCGAATATAGTCATCACCGGAATCAGGAGGTAGTTCTGATCAAATTTGCCTATGATAAGGGATTAATAGATGAGGTAAAGAAACTGGCGGGCAGTCGGTGGAGTCAGACAAAGCGATGCTG
>JAUWMO010000346.1 GCA_030613125.1 Bacteroidota bacterium
AGGGAGCCGGGCTTAGTTTTAACATTTTCTTTTTATACTTATCCGTATATTGGCTCAAAAAGAAATGGGATAAAACAGGTATATCTTCAACCCTTTTGCGTAATGGAGGAATTTCAACTTGCACTGTGTTTATCCTGTACATTAAGTCTTCACGGAAATTGCCTTTATCAACCATTTTGGCTATTGGTTGATTAGTAGCACAAATCAACCGAATATTAACCGGAACAGGGGTATTGGATCCCAAACGTATAATTTCGCGGTTTTGAATAGCTGCCAGGAGTTTTGTTTGTAGCGACAAGGAGAGATTTCCAATTTCATCCAGAAACAGTGTGCCACCTGAGGCTATTTCGAATCTTCCGGCTTTATCTTCGTTAGCATCGGTAAAGGCGCCTTTTTTATGACCGAATAATTCGCTTTCAAATAAGGTTTCACTCAATGCGCCAACATCCACACTAACGAAAATTTCATCTGCACGATTCGATTTGCGGTGAATTTCCCGGGCAATGACTTCCTTCCCGGTGCCATTTTCTCCGAGAAGTAAAACATTAACATCTGTTTTAGCTACTTTTCCAATAATCCCAAATACTTCCTGCATGGCCGGAGAGCCGCCAATACATATATTGTAATCACTTTCGATCTTTTCTTTAAGATGTTTTTGTTTGTTTCGTAAATTCGTTATTTCGAGTTTAGACAGCCTGTGTTTAAAGGCTGAAAGAATAGTGGACAAGATTTTCTGTTCGTCCCAGGATTTTTGGATGAAATCAGTTGCTCCTTCCTTCAGGGATTTTACGGCCAGTTCAACATCCCCATATGCTGTTATAAAAACAATGGTGGCTGACGGATCCTGTTCAAGAATTTTATTCATCCAGTATATCCCTTCATTTCCGGTTTGAATACCGGCACTGAAATTCATATCTAACAATATAACATCAAATGTGTTTTCCCGGATGAGAGATGGGATTAAGTTGGGATTCTTTTTCGTGACGATCTCTTCGAAATGGGGAGACAGAATCAGTTTAAGTGCAATCAACAATTCTTCATTGTCGTCTACGATTAATATTTTGCCTTTTTTTCTGGACATTATATATACAAATGTAGTAAAAACGTACAGAGGTGTTGGGAATTCCAACATTATTTTCACGCATATATTGCTTAATTAGCTGATATATAAAAGAATACATGTTTGGTACAACTATTGGCTTTAGATTAAATATTTGATGATAAATTCTATTTGAAGAATACCTGAGAGAAATTATGTTCAGAAATTTTTTAATTATCACCTTTCGAAATCTGATAAGGAACCGGTCTTTTTCTCTTTTAATTATTCTGGGTTTAACGACCGGGCTGGCTGTTTTCTCAGCCATTGCCCTGTATATTCAGCATGAATTCAGCTATGAAAAAAACCATGAGAATCTTGACCGGTTGTATCGTATAGAGCAATTCAGGAAGGATAAAGACGTTGTACAGAATCTTTGCGGCACTCCCCCTCCTCTCAGCATGGCTATAGTTGCTGATATTCCCCAGATAGAACGTAGTACTCCGTTTATCTTAAACAACTGGAATACTATTACTACTCCTGATCAAAGAAAAATTCGTGAAACTAATGTAGGATATGCAGGTGTTGATTTCTTTGAAATGTTCAGTGTCAAAAGGATTGCAGGTGATCCCGATGGAGGATTCACAAAACCTTTTATGGCAGCCATTACCCAGGAAATGGCAAATAAGTATTTTGGTGACGAAAACCCTATTGGAAAAACCCTGAGAGTGGGACGGAGTCTGGATATTGAGATCAGGACGGTTGTAGAAAATATTCCCGATATTACTCATCTGAAGTTCAATATCTTAATTTCATTTCCTACCTTAAGAGAACGGTACGGAGACGAAGTTGTAACCAATGATTGGTACAGCAATTGGGTCAGAAATTATGTAATGGTAGCGGAAAATGCCGATATATCAAGCTTGAATCAAAAACTGAAAAATTATCTGAAAAAGTACCAGGGAGATAAACGTGATAATAAACTTTACCTTAAACCACTTTCCAAAATTCATTTGTATTCAACCGTAGTTGATGAAACAGCTCAAACAGGTGATATAAAAAACATTTATATTTATTCCGCGATTGGAATATTTATTATAATTATTGCCTGTATTAATTTTATTAATCTTACCACTGCATTTTCATCAGACAGGGCAAAAGAAATTGCTATTAAAAAAACAACAGGTGCGTCAAAGAAATTGCTTTTAAGCCAATTTCTTGGGGAAAGTATTATAATTTCTCTGATTTCAATGCACCTTTCCCTTATCCTTCTGGAAGCTTTCCTGCCGTATTTTAATATGGTAGTCAATCGACATCTGGTACCCAACTATTTTGGGAACTGGATGTTTACCTGTGGCTTGCTGGGGGTAACCATAGTGGTCGGATTTTTTTCAGGGTTTTACCCTGCTGTATATTTGTCTTCCTTTCAACCGGTAAAGATATTGGGAGGTCTTGGTTCAACAGGTAGTAAAAATCCTTTCCTTCGAAGAATTCTTGTTGTTTTTCAATTTTTTATTTCGGTGACTCTTATCATTTGTACGATTCTGGTTTTAAAGCAGCTTGATTTCATGAAAAACAAGGATCTTGGATTTGATAAAGATCATATAGTAATTGTAAACTTGCCCGGCTCTGAACGAAGCAAGGCAAAAGTATACCGAAATGAAATATTAAAGCACCCCAGGGTTCTGAAGGCCGGCACTTCAGACTATCTTCCGATGAGGTCTACAAACTGGACAGGATTTAGCTGGGAAGGCGCTCAGGAAGATGATTATATTAAAATGAACATCAATTATGTGGATGAAAATTTCATGGATACGTATGGAATGACACTTGTGGATGGCAGGACTTTCACTTCTGAAATGGCAAACAGTGATAAAAAGTGGGTTTTATTAAATGAAACAGCGGTGAATAAGCTAAATTGGAAAGAAGAAGCTATAGGAAAGAAAATATTTTATTCTGTGGATTATAGGAACAGAGAAAATAAAGAGGTATTTGTTGCAGGTGTTGTTAAAGATTACCATTTCATGTCAAAACATTATGCTATTACACCACTAATTATGCCATTGATCAATGATGAGACATCCGGTTCAAGTATGTCAATTAAAATATTGCCCGTTGAAGTAAATAAAACCATTGTTTTTCTGGAAGAAACGTATAAAAAGGTTTATGACGAAAGCATCTGGAATTATTCATTTGCGGATGACATTTTAGACGATTTGTATCGTGAGGAATCCAAAATGAGCAGCCTTGTTCTTTTCTTTGCATTACTGGCAATATTTATTGCAAGCCTGGGATTGTTTGGACTCATTTCCTTTACAACACGCCAACGGACGAAGGAAATTGGGATCAGGAAAGTATTTGGAACACCTGTCAGAGCCATTGTGTTCATTTTTTCAAAGGAATTTTTTATCCTGTTGGGAATTGCTAATCTAATAGCCTGGCCGGTGGCATTTTACGGAATAAATAAATGGTTGCTAAATTTTCA
>JAUWMO010000285.1 GCA_030613125.1 Bacteroidota bacterium
CAAAACCCATTATTTCCAATGCCCGGTTTGCAATAACCTCATTTGCATTCATATTTGTAGAGGTTCCAGCGCCTCCCTGTATCATATCAACAACAAAATGAAATTGATATCTACCTGAAATTATCTCATCACAGGCCTGGATAATAGCCTTATACACCTTTTTATCAAGCAGTCCCAGATTAAAATTGGCCATCGCCGCTGCCTTTTTAACCAAAACCAATGCCTGTATTAATCTTGGATAAAAATTTAAAGTCACACCAGATATATTAAAATTTTCCAGTGCCCTCAAAGTCTGTATTCCATAATAATATTCATAGGGCACATCCCTTTCACCTAAAAGATCATGTTCTTTTCGTGTTCTGCCTGATTCATATTGTGCAGCAGAGTTCATAATCCGGTAGTTAGCATATCGCATACGTCGGGAAACAACCCTGATAATATTAGAGAATATTTTTACTGCCTGACTTCCATTCCTGGCAAAATATGATTTTTTTAAGGTCAGAACTTTGGTCTTAACAACTGCCCGTGCAGAAGTAGAATGGGGAGTGTTATCATCCAATGATCCTTCACCAATAAAATCACCAGCTGTAAATGTAGCCAACCGTTTCTCCTGACCTGACTCTGTTCTTTTAAATAATTCAATCTGGCCCTTATAAATGATGAATATGTCCCTGCGCGGGCCATTTTCCTCAAATAACATGGTACCAGCTTGAAATGATGACTCTTCAATACTCCCACACAATGCAGAAAGTTCATCCTCATCCATCCCTATAAAAAGATCTATATTTTTTATAAAATCAATTATTATTTTTTGTTGCATAAACCTGTGTTTTAAAGGAAATTGAAAATCAAAAATATTTTTCTATCAGGTTAAGTAAAGCCAGAGGTTTTATTGGTTTTGATATATAATCATCACAGCCGGCACTAAGTGATTTCTCCCTGTCTTGACTCATAGCATATGCAGTCTGAGCAATAACAGGAATGTCAGGATTAATTTTCTTAATTATTCTGGTTGCCTCATATCCATCTATTTCAGGTATTTGTATATCCATTAACACCATATGAATATTCTTTTCCTTTCGGAATATTTCTATTGCTTTAGGTCCTGTATCTGCCCATAAGATCCTGGCTTTTGTTTTTGATAAAACTGCTTTAATAAATTCGTAGTTTGAGTAATTATCTTCAACGATCAGGATATTTTTATCTTTCCATTGAAAAACCTCTTTTCTTTCACGATCATTCTTTTCAAAAACCGAAATTTCCTCAAAGGCTAGTTCATATGGAATTGTAAAGTAAAATTCGGAACCACGACCAACTTTAGAATCTACCCAAATTCTACCGCCCATTAATTCCACAAGACTTTTTGATACAGGAAGTCCCAAACCGGTTCCACCATATTTCCTTACAGAGGAACCATCCATTTGCCGGAATCTGTCAAATACAGATTCAAGATTCTCACTTGAAATACCAATGCCAGTGTCTTTTATAAAAAACTCTATATATTTATCTTTCTTAATCGAGCATCCCCAGGCAATAAGGCCTTTGAGAGTAAATTTCACGGCATTCCCAATAAGATTTGAAAGGATTTGGCGGAGACGAAACTCATCAGTTTTAATTATCAGTTCAGGTGTAATAGATGGTTCCATAACAATTTTCATAGGTTTGCCTGATTTCCTCACTTCTTCTTCAAAATAAACCTGTAATTCTTTCATTACCTTAAAAGGTTTACACACGTCATAGGTAATCTTAGTCTGACCGGCTTCGATCTTCGCAAGGTCAATAATATCATCTATCAGATTAGACAATGTATTGCAACTGTTATTGATAATATTGAAATATTCTTCTCTTTCGGGTCCATTAATTTCTGTGGTTCGGAGAAGTTCAGAAAACCCAACAATGGCATTCATCGGAGTACGGATCTCATGAGACATATTTGCCAGAAATGCAGTTTTTAAACGGTCAGCTTCCTCTGCCTTTTGTTTGGCATCAATTAGTTCAGCTTCTGATTCTTTCCGGTCAGTAATATCTTCCTTTATAGCAACAAAATGAGTAACTTCACCTCTTGCATTCTTAACTGCTGAGATTGAAGAAAGCTCCCAGAAAAGTTTCCCATTTTTCTTTTTATTCTGGATCTCCCCAATCCATTCACCTCCTTTAATAATGGTATTCCATAAATCCTTATAAGTTTCATTGGGAGTATTTCCCGATTTTAGAAATGAGGGGGTTTGGCCAATAACATTTTCAGGGGTATATCCTGTAACCTCCGTAAATTTGGGATTCACATACTCAATTTTCCCGTCAATGTCAGTAATGACAACACTGACCGGAGAATGGGTGATTGCTTCAGACAGAACCCTGATCTGCTTATCACTTTGTATTCTTTCTGAAAGATCAATTATTGAAACAAGAACTGTTTTCCACGTCTTTTCGTTTCCAGGAAGAATGACCGACTTAAGTAAAACATCTTTTTTAAACCCTGATTTTACTTCAAAAACAGCTTCTTGTTCAACAACAGTTCTGCCAGATATGAATTCAAGAATTGAATGCAGTTTTAAATATTGCAAATCCTTACTTTGAAGATGAAGGTGTGATTCTTCTATTTCCTGAAGTTCTGACACTCCAAAAAAATGTAACGCTTCCTGATTGCAGAAAGTAATCTTTACCTTCTCATAACATTTGTCAAGCTCATCCGGATTTCTGGCATAATATTCCCGAAGATCATTAATCCCATCTTTTTGTAATTGCGTCAAATATTTTTTCAGATATGACAGATCTTCCTGAATAAGAGGTATTGGAGAATACTCAAGAACAGTCTTTAACTGTATTTCTCTCTCGATTAATTCATTTTCAAATTGCTTTCGGGTTTGGATATTTTTTAAAAAATACCAAAAACCTTCGGGTTCATTGTCCTGATTTTCTCTCAAATAACAAAATACTTCAACCGGAACAATCGTATTATTACTTTTCTTGATCTCAATTTCATATGGTTCTGAAAAACCTTTCTTTAGAACCTGGTTATTCCGAATTTTTTCTTCCTCCTTTTTCCAATTCTTATGGATAATATACCCCAACTCTTTACCTGAAAGTTCATCTTCACTATACTGTGTAAGTTTCCTGAAAGCATTATTGTACTCAATAATTCTGCCATCTAGATCAACAACAATAGTTGCCTCCAGCATTTTCTCATGCAGCTCCCGATATTTTCTTTCAGATGCTGCAATCTTTACCAAATTATTTTTTTTCTCAGTTATATCCTGACATGTTGCCAGAGCACCAATCAACTCTTTTTCAGATTTAATCAAACGTGCTTTGATCTCGAGCCATCGTTTATTCCCGTTTTTATTTGTGATCTCCAGTTCAAACGGCTCAGGATCAGTTTGTTTTCCGGTAATACCATCTTCAAATACTTTCATACTCAATTCTCTCTCAGAGTCGCCTAATCCAGGAATTTCCTGAAGGGTTTTTTGAAAAAAATCGTCTTTTGAATAACCCGAAAGCTTCAGGAAAGCATCATTAAAATCAATAATTACTCCTTTTGTATCGAGGACTAAAATTCCGTTTGGGGAAGAATTCACAATTCCTTTGTATTTTTCCTCTGACTTCTTTAATAATGCTTCTGATTTTACTTTTTCAGTTACCTCTGATATGAAATTAAGGGTAGCTGGTCGATCTTCCCATTCTATTAATAGCCCGGTGGTTTCTAACCAAATTAAATCACCTGAGGCAGAAATAGCACGAAATAAATACTTTCCAACTTCTTTTGATCCTGAAAGCCGTTTTAAGTTATTCTCCCAAACCATATCTCTGTCATCCGGATGGATGAAGTCCAGAAATGGAGTGTTCAATAATTCATCTGTGGTATACCCGAGATAGTTCTTGATCTGAGGATCTGAATATTTCAATTTTCCATCCTGTGTTATCATAATGCCCTCGGTGGCATTATTAATAATCAGATCGTAATACTGATCCCTTATTTTTGCAAAACTCTGTTCCTTATCCATGAGAAAAACAAAACCTCCTGTAAATGGTCATAAAGTTGCTGGTTTTTTTACTTCGGAGAAAATCAAATAAAAGGTTTCAATATCTTATATAACCAAGTATTTATTAACTCCTTATTAAAAATTGAATTCAAAGGTATAAAATATAAAGGAGTAAAAGTTAAAACACTTAAAACAAGAAGCCAGGGTTAAACCCTGGCCTCTTGCTTCATACCCTAAAAATTAAACCTAAAATTTTACGAAAAACCTACCAAAAAAATTTGGCACTCGTACTTTTTGTTACCCTCAATAGATTAAACGTAAGTTTGAAGATTTTGTTGCCACAATATAGTAATAATTTCGAAGAAATCAAAACGATTCGAACAAATTTTCAGTTTCCACTAAAATTTTAATTGCACGCCCAATAAAAAATGGGTTCCTGATTGAGGGAAATACCCATCAAAAAAATTTTCAATTCCTTCATGATAATATCTGTATATCCATGCATTCGATTCATACTGGCTATTAAACAGGTTATTAACTAATAGATTAATTGATATTTCTTTAATATTTTTCGTTTTGAGACTAAAACCAATTACAAGGTCATTTACAAAATAGTCATTCAACATACGATTACTGTTTGAAGTATTATCAAT
>JAUWMO010000229.1 GCA_030613125.1 Bacteroidota bacterium
ATGTCATATATCACTTTACCAACTGCATTTGAGAAAATCAGGTCAGATAACAATTATGAATCGGAAAATTTCAATAATTTTCTTGAATATACAGTCATTATCTCTCAAAGACTTGCTAATGAAAGACAAGCAAGAGATCCATCCTATGACCCCGATATTGATCCTGAAACAGGGTTACCGATTGAAGGACCGTATAAGAACGGGTATGGAGTAACTTCCCAGGAAGTATTGATACCGGCTTTTCTTGCTGCATATGCCAGAAGGGATCCACAAAGGATTCAGTTAAAGACTTTTCCTTCAATCTTAAGCATTTTACCGAATTGGAGAATTACTTTTAATGGTCTCAATAGAATAGAATTTATAAAAAGATTTTTTCGCTCTGTTACACTTTCTCATGTTTATCGTTCTACTTATGACATTGGGGCATATCGTACTAATTTAAATTATAGTGATATTGAGGGATTTAGGGGATTTGATTTCAGCTTTCTTCCTGAATATGATATAGCAGCAGTTTCACTTAACGAACAGTTTAGCCCCCTGATTAATGTGGATTTAGTTTGGAAAAATGGTATAACCACAAGGGTTGAAATAAAAAGATCAAGAACCCTTTCACTTAGCATGGCCAATAATCAGCTTACTGAAATTGCCAATAATGCAATTGTTGTGGGGACAGGATATCGATTTGATGACTTACAATTTATTATCAGGACAGGTGGAGCTCAAAGAGAGTTTAAAAGCGATTTAAACCTTCGTGCTGATGTTGAAATCAGGGATAATGTTACTATAATGAGAAAAATAGTTGAAGGTACTCATGAACCCACTGCAGGTCAAAGGATTATTACAATAAAATTTACTGCTGATTATGTTCTCAGCGACCGGTTTAACCTAAGGTTTTTTTATGATAGAATGGTAAATAAACAACCATATATTGCAAGAACTTTTCCAACGTTTAATACAAATATTGGTTTTAGTTTACGCTTTACACTTGTACAATAGAAATTTTCATTTCATGATTTCATAAATTTATTTTTCGGGGAAAACAATTCTTTTTATTTTTACAACTTAATTTAAATATTTAGTTAAACCAATAAACTTATTATTATGAATGTCCCTGAGAACCTGAAATACACAAAAGACCATGAATGGCTTCGTTTAGAAGGAGATGAAGCATATATTGGAATTACGGATTATGCCCAGGGTGAATTGGGTGATGTGGTGTTTGTTGAAATTGAAACGGAGAGTGAAGTGCTTGATAAAGAGGAAGTTTTTGGCACTATTGAAGCTGTGAAAACTGTTTCAGATCTTATGATACCAGTTTCAGGAGAAGTATTAGAAGTGAATCCTTTACTGGAAGATACTCCCGAGATTATTAATAAGGATCCGTATGGAGAGGGCTGGTTAATTAAAATTAAGGTTCAGGACTCTTCTGAAATTGACACACTTTTAGATCATAGTCAATATCAGAAAATGATTGAGGCATAAAATCAGATGAAATTTCTTGCGCGTTAAGGAGTTCCTAAATTTATTTTGGGTGATCCTTTTTCTTTTATAAGGTCTTTCGTATTTCAGTTTCCTGGAAAGCTTCAATAATATCTCCAACCTTAATGTCATTATAATTAGCCACATTTAACCCACATTCTAATCCGCTGACAACTTCTTTTGCATCTTCTTTGAACCGTTTAAGCGATCCTAGTTCTCCTGTATAAATTACAATTCCATCTCTGACGATTCTTACCTTGTTATTACTTTGAATCTTGCCTTCTTTAACCATGCAGCCAGCGATTGTTCCAGCTTTTGTGATTTTAAAAACATCAAGGACTTCAATAGTAGCTACAATTTCTTCTTTTACTTCAGGCGACAGCATACCTTCCATAGCTGATTTTATTTCTTCTATCGCATCATATATGATAGAATAAATACGTATATCTATTTGTTCTTTTTCAGCAAGTTTTCTTGCCCCTAAGGAAGGTCTGACCTGAAATCCTACTACAATTGCATTTGAAGCAATAGCTAACATTATATCTGATTCAGATATTTGTCCAACGGCTTTATGAATTACGTTTAGTTGTATCTCTTCTGTAGATAATTTCAATAATGAATCAGTCAAAGCTTCCACCGAGCCGTCAACATCACCTTTTACAACAATATTCAGTTCCTGGAAATTACCAACTACGATCCTGCGACCTATTTCATCTAAAGTAATATGTTTTTTAGTACGTAATCCTTGTTCTCTCTGGAGTTGACTTCTTTTATTTGCAATTTCTTTAGCTTCACGGTCACTATCCATAATATTAAAGGTGTCACCGGCCTGAGGAGCCCCGTTCAAACCGAGTATTGTAACTGGCATTGAGGGAACTGCTTCATTAATCGTTAACCCTCTTTCATCGAACATTGCTTTTACGTGTCCATAAAAACTTCCAGCTAAGGTTATATTACCCGTTTTAAGTGTCCCTTCTTTTACCAGAAGAGTAGTTACAAATCCTTTTCCTTTATCAAGGGAGGATTCAAGTACAGTACCTGCTGCTTTCTTGTCGGGATTAGCTTTTAATTCAAGCATCTCAGATTCCAGCAATACCTTCTCAAGGAGTTCCTCTATATTTATTCCGTTTTTAGCTGAAATTTCCTGTGATTGGTATTTTCCTCCCCAATCCTCTACCAGAAGGTTCATATTTGAAAGCTCTTCTTTTATTTTTTCAGGATTTGCTGCTGGTTTGTCAATTTTATTAATAGCAAAAATAATTGGAACCCCGGCTGCCTGGGCATGATTTATTGCTTCCACAGTTTGGGGCATTACTCCATCATCAGCTGCAATCATAATAATTGCAATGTCAGTCATTTGTGCACCTCTGGCTCTCATAGCAGTAAATGCTTCATGACCAGGTGTATCCAGGAATGTAATTTGACGATTATCTTCCAGAGTGACTCTATAGGCACCAATATGCTGCGTAATTCCACCTGCTTCACCAGCTATAACATTTGCATTTCTTATATGATCCAGGAGCTTGGTTTTACCATGATCCACATGTCCCATTACTGTCACAATTGGAGCTCTGGGTTTTAAATCTTCTTCTTTGTCTTTAATTTCTTCCTTTAAATTTTCTTGTACCTCAACACTAATAAATTTAATATTATATCCGAATTCATCTGCTACAATTGACATGGTCTCAGCATCAAGTCTCTGGTTTATTGAGACCATTACACCAAGTGACATACAGGTTGAGATAATATCATTTACCGGAACATCCATCATGCTGGCTAATTCATTTACAGAAACAAATTCAGTAACATTTAAAATATTCTTTTCCTGTTCAGATTTTTCGATTTCCTCTTTTTGGCGTTGGCTAATAGCATCACGCTTTTCCCTTCTGTATTTAGCTCCTTTGGATTTTCCTCTGCCACTTAACTGAGCGAGAGTATCTTTGATTTGTTTCTGAACCTCCTCTTCACTGATTTCAGGTCGGTAGGATTTTTTCTTTTTCACACCTTTTTTCACATCTCTGGACTTGGCTAATTCAGGCATTTTTTTCTGTGCAGGTTCAACTTTGTCCTTACTGATCCTCTTTCTTTTCTTCTTTTTCGCTTCAGAGTCACGGGATGTGGCAACAGGTTTTTTATGGGGCTCCTCAACAGGAAGTTTAATTTTACCAACTACAGTTGGACCTGAAAGTTTTTCAATTTTAGATTTAAAAATTTCTTCGTCAACAGTTTTTTCAATTATCTCTTCAGGCTGCTGTTTTTCTGGCTCCAGTAACTTCTCTGTCACTTTTTCTTCAGGAACCTTCTGTTCGGAGACTTTTTTCTTATCAGGTTTTTCAGCTTTGCCTTTTATTATTTTTTTTGGTTTTTTCTTGATTGATTGTAAGTCGATTTTCCCAACTACCTTGACATCAATATCTTTTGCTTTTTCCTCTTCAGTTTTGGTAACTTTCTTTTTAACAGGTTTCTCAAGATCAATTTTCTCAACCACCTTTTCATCAGCAGGTTTTACCTCAATATCAACTTCTCTGATTGAATTTTTGTCTGCATCATCAGGTTTTGTTGACCCACTTACATCTTTTATAAATACTTCTTCTTCCTGTTCTACAAGTACTGTTCCTTTTTCCTTTTCCATATCAGAAATGGAGACACTTTCCTGCTGTTCTCTGAAATTCCTTAAACTTAATTCTTCAGATTTTTTCTTTATTGACAGATCTGAACTATACTCAATTGCTAAAAGTTCATAAACCTCAGGGCTGATTTTAAAATTGGGATTGGGATCAATTATAATATCTTTCTTGCGGAGGAATTCAACTATAGTTGATATTCCCACGTTGAATTCACGTGCCACCTTACTTAAACGAGTTGCTTTTTTCTCCATTACACTAATTCTCAACTGTCTTTAATCCTCAATCCTCACCTTATTAAAAGATAAATGCTAAATAACAGGTTTGAATTGAATTATTCAAATTCTGCCTTTAAAATATTTATTACTTCCTGAATAGTTTCTTCTTCAAGATCGGTTCGTTTAACCAGATCAGCGACTGAAAGTTCGAGGACACTTTTTGCTGTGTCACAACCAATAGTTTTAAGTTCATCGAGTATCCATCCTTCTATTTCATCAGCAAATTCTTCAAGGGTGACATCTTCATCATCCTCTTCTTCAGAATCTCTGTAAACATCTATTTCATAGCCTGTTAGTTGACTTGCCAGTCTAATATTCAATCCTCCCTTTCCTATTGCGAGTGAAACTTCATTGGGTTTCAGAAAAACATCAGCTTTATTTTCGTCCTGGTCTAATTTAATTGAGCTTATTTTGGCCGGATTTAAAGATCTTTGAATATACAACTGAATATTATTTGTGAAGTTAATAACATCAATATTTTCATTTTTTAATTCACGAACGATTCCATGTATTCTTGAGCCCTTCATTCCTACACAAGCACCAACAGGATCAATTCTTTCATCATACGATTCAACTGCTACTTTTGCACGTTCACCAGGGACCCTTACAATTTTTTTAATAGTAATCAGACCATCAAAAATCTCAGGAACTTCAAGTTCAAATAGCCTTTCAAGGAATAACGGGGAGGTTCTGGAAAGAATGATCACAGGAGTATTATTTCTCATTTCAACCTGAACGACTACAGCCCGTATTATATCTCCTTTATGGAAATAATCTGATGGGATCTGTTCTGTTTTAGGAAGAAGAAGTTCATTTCCTTCATCATCAAGTACAAGAATTTCACGTTTCCACACCTGATAAACCTCACTTGTAACAATGTCACCAATCCGATCTTTATATTTATGATAAACATTATTTTTCTCAAGATCCAATATACGTGAGGTTAGGTTTTGTCTTAACGATAATATTGCCCTTCTGCCAAAATCATGTAGCGTAACTTCATCAGTAACATCTTCACCAACTTCATAATCTTCATCTATCTTTTTAGCATCCGTAAGAGATATCTGGATATTTTCGTCCTCCAAATCATCATCGTTAACAACCTCGCGGTTTCTCCAGATTTCAAAATCACCTTTGTCGATATTTATAATAATATCGAAATTTTCATCAGTGCCATATTTTTTCAGCAACATACTTTTAAAAACATCCTCAAGCACACTCATCATTGTAGCACGGTCAATATTCTTAAGTTCCTTGAATTCTGAAAAGGTGTCAATCAGATTAATATTTTCCATTTTAATTTCTTAATCTATTTTAATGAAATGAATATTTTCGTTGATTTGATATCGTTAAAAAATATTTGTGTATATTTTAATTGTATTTCTTTTTTCTTTTTCC
>JAUWMO010000274.1 GCA_030613125.1 Bacteroidota bacterium
TCTATTTCACAAAATCCCAAACAACCGGTAATTCGAATAGATACTTTTTGGTGTAGGTTATTTTCAAGTATATAACGTTTTGCCATCCGCATAACTACATTTGCACCGCTTGCCTGTCCGCAAGTACCTGCACTAATAACCAGTGTGGGAATATTGTCTTTCGGTTTATTAAGTATTGACTTGCGAAAACTTTTAAATTCTTCAATTGAAGATATACGTTGCATATTTTTTTAATCTTATATTATTAAATAAAAATTTGTTAAAACAAATTTACACATCTAATATATGTCCTTTACAACCACGACGAGGACAGAAGTGCACAGTTCCACCACCACGAATCATCAGGGGAACCATATTCGCATTACATATAGGACATTCAAAACTACTGGTTAACTCTGCGTGACAATGCGGGCAAAAACAGTTTAATTCAGTATCCATTGGTATTTCATGCTCTGATTCAATACTATAACTGCCATAAAGCGAAGATAATCTTAGCCACCCGTGTTTACGACCGAATGATACAGTAATATGAATGCACGGGTAATTATCAATAAGGTGTTCAGTGTTCATTAAGCTGTGGTTGCACCGGGGACAACTAACCTTAACAGGAAAAATGTGTTTATATTTTTCTATATCGGTCTTTATTATGCCGGACTTTGTCTGTTCAATAATTTTTCTAACCATTGTTGGTTTGACATTAGAGTGATAAATACCATCCACAACAACAATAGGTCCTATAGCACAACAACCCAGACAAGCTGCAGTCTCCTGTGTAAACATTAAGTCTTTAGTGGTTTCATCCGGTTTAATGCCTAATTCTTTAGTTATTGCATCGACAATTCTTGAACCGCCGCGTACATGACATGCAGTACCAATGCATGTGGTTATTATATGCTTCCCTTTTTGATTAAAGCTAAAAGCTTTGTAAAAACTGGCAACCCCATATATATCACGAGGAGGCATGTTTAATTTATCTGCAAGCAATTTCATTGCATCCTCAGGAAGATAATTGTAATGTTTCTGTATTTCCTGTAAAATGGCAATTAGAAACTTGCCATGCTTTTTCATACATGACTCAACAACAGATTCCAGTTCTGTTGAAACTTCTGATAAGTACATATTATTTTATTTGGGTAATTTTTGTCGATACAGCAAATTTATACATAATCTTCGCAATGCCAGATAATTTTATCTGGCATTGTATTCATACAGGTTTCACGATTGTCACAATTCTTACAAATACCTGTGTAAGCTTGATTTTCTTCCTTAACAATCGGTTCCACGTAAGATGTTTTTTCAATTACCGGACGATAGGAATAAACCTCGAATTCTTCACAATGTAGTACAGGTCTATTTCCATTTTTAACATACAAGCAGGAAGAAAAATTCTTACAGGTCATGCATAGATCATTATAATCTTCTCTTTTCGTTTTTTCTGTCATATCATATAACTTATTTAGTGAAAAATGATATTATCATTACTCGTTTTCGTAATTACAATACTAATGCCAAACGACATAAAACTTTGTTTTATAAACACTTAAAAAAGGATAATTAATTTAAGTTGCGTTATGGGCAACCTTATAGGACAAGCCGTGTCGTAGGAATTTCTTTGGGACAAGCTACCTGCCTGCTGGACGGACGCGGAAGCTGCGAGCTAGATAATATTAAATCAGCGAGTTAGTAAAGATGATCTTTCAGTAAAAGATGAGGTGGCGGGAAGGAATGATGCATAAATAATGAGAAATATACTGGGGAATTTTGAACTAGTGGTTCAAAATTCCCCAGTATATTTACTTTTAATAATGGTTCAGGGATTTTTTTATTTTTTCCCGTAAAGTTTTACGATCAATTCCAAGAATTTCAGCTGCTTTGGTTTTATTACCATTTACACTATTGAGAACATTGTGGATATATTCCGTTTCCATTTCAGCAAGGGTTCGAGTAATCCCTTTTTGCCGGAGAGCTGAGAAACGCATGATGGATGGCAAGTCAGGAACATCAATAATATTTTCGTCAGTCATAATAATAAGACTTTGTATTACATTTTGTAATTCTCTTACATTACCAGGCCAATGGTAATCTTGTAGAACTTGTAAAGCTTTATCGGAAAATTGTGGTGCAAGCCTGTTCGTCTCCTTAGCGTATCTATCAGCGAAATAATTGATTAAAAGTAAGATATCTTCTCCTCTTTTTCGCAGGGGAGGAATATTTAGATTAATTACATTCAAACGATAATAAAGATCTTCTCGAAATTCATTCTTTTTCACTAAGTTAGGCAGATCGACATTTGTTGCTGCAACTATTCTGACATCAATCTTTTGAGGCTTTTTTGATCCTATCATGTAAACTTCTTTATCCTGAAGTACACGAAGGAGTTTTATTTGCATGGAATGACTGGTATTACTGATTTCATCTAAAAAGATAGTACCACCATCAGCAGTATGGAAAAATCCTGCTCGTGTTTCATTAGCTCCGGTAAATGTACCTTTAAGGTGCCCAAATAGTTCACTTTCAATAAGTTCTTCAGGTATACCCCCGCAATTTACTGGTACAAATGGGGAAGACGCAATTGGACTGCTATAATGAATTGCTCTTGCGACAAGTTCCTTACCTGTTCCACTTTCTCCTGTAATAAGTATTGTAGCTGAGGTTAAGGATACTTTTCTTATCGCATTAAATACTTCTTTCATAGCTTGTGACTCTCCAATAATTCCCTGAAGAGGCTCTCTTTTTAAGTAGGATTTGAATGTGGCAGCTCTTCGTGTATACAGTTTGTTAAATGCTCTTTGTACAGCGGCAAAAAGTTCCTTGTCTGTGAAAGATTTCACAAGATATTCTTCAGCTCCGGTTTTTACTGCATCAACAGCTCCCTGAATAGAGGGATAACCGGTAATTACCAAAACTTCAACATTTTTAAAATTTGCCCGTATATGTTTGATTAGTTCCAGACCACCGACTCCAGGCATTTTGAGATCGGTTATGACCAGGTCAACTTCAGTTGAATTGAGGATTTCGATAGCTTCTTGTACACTTTGGGTGGTATATGTTTTGTACCCCTTCAGGGAAAGATTTCTGCGGAGTACTTCCAACATGTCCTCTGAATCATCGACTAAAAGAATACTACTATTAATATTTGAATTTCCTTTGCTATGTACCTTTTCCATATTAGTATTTGGTAATAGGTAAATTTATTTCAAATTGTGTCCCCTTACCAGGTTCACTTTCAACTTTGATGTTTCCATTGTGAGAAGCAATTATACCTTTTACTACCGATAAGCCCAGTCCAATTCCTTTTCCGATTTTTTTAGTAGTAAAGAATGAATTAAATATTTTCTCCATTACTTCCTGGCTCATACCATGACCTGTATCATTTATGATTATATTGAGATTTCCATCATTAGAGCGTGTTTGTATGTCTAGTTTTCCTCCCTCCGGCATTGCTTGCATTGCGTTTACAATGATATTGATCAGGACCTGCTCAATTTGCACAGGATCAACTGTAATAATTGGTAGATCTGGTTCAAGAGAAATGCTTAATACAATTCCTCCTTTATAACATCGGGATTTGAAAAAATATATACATTCTTCAACCAGTTGATTAACATCCGTTTTTTTCTTTTCCGGTTGTGTCTCTCTGGAAAAAGACATTAGGTTCTTAATAATTTCTCGGGCATGTAAGGAGGATTTCACAATCTTTTCTAAATCCTTTTCTGCTTGTTGTGGTAAACCACAGGATTTACTTGCAAGCTGGGCGAATCCCAAAATACTTCCCAGTGGTTCATTTAGTTCGTGGGCTACTCCGGCCGCAAGTTCCCCAACAGTCGCTAACCTGTCAGCATGATGTAGTTGATTTTTGAGATCTGTTTTTTCCTCTTCAGTATCCCTTCGTTTTATTATAATGGCTAACTCATTTGCAATGGTATCGATGAGTTTTCTTTCTTCTTTTAGAAAAGGCCCTTCATCCAGTTCAAGACATTTTTCAACATAAACAACCTCGATTACCCCACGTCTTTCACCATCAACAACAATGTCTGCCCAAAGTTTATGTCGACCTTCCTCAAATTCGGGTTTGGAAAAATCAAAACCATCCAAAATGATTCTCGTTTGGGTTATTTCAGGATATTGCCAGGCAGGAGGTATCAATTCCATGATACGATAAAGAAGATCCTCCAGTGAAATATCAATTTGTTTGGCAATCTGAGACATGCCATATAAACATGTCAGTTCCTTTACACGTTCTTGTAAGGCGGCTTGGGAGTACTGGTTTAACATGATAACACCTAATGTCTGTGCAAACTCTTCAACTACTTCTATTTCATATTCTGAGAACACATTTTTTTTAATATTCTTTAATTGTAAAAGTCCAATTCTCTCATTACTAAATAAAAATGGAATAATTACCAGTGATTTACAGTTTTTAGCATCGATGGAGAATTGGACACTTTCCTGTTCAAAGAAATGCTTCCTGATAGAAGAGAGGTTGTCCAGGTTCTCGATCCAAAAGGTTCCCTTTTTTGTAAAGAATGGTAAAGTGGAATTGAATTTATCTTGTAAAATGTTCAACCAGATGTTATCTGTGCCCTTGTTTAAATCGACACCCTTGAAATGGTGATTTTTTTTCAGCTCCTCAAAGTTTAGAATATTATAAACAAAAGTCCTCCTGGAAAACTTCAGAAGTTCATAACGAGGTTGATCATTATGCACTTTCAATAATTGTACTACCTCGGTACATCTAAAAAAATCTGTAAGGATAGTAGAGATTTTACGGAGAAAATAAGATCTTGTCAGTCCACTATTTGCTATTTGCAGGATTTGATATAATAAAGAGGTTAAATCAATTTTCATTTCATTACCTGTATAAGGAATGGTTTACTATTTGGTAT
>JAUWMO010000377.1 GCA_030613125.1 Bacteroidota bacterium
CAAAAAAGGTGGTAACAGAAGTGAGAAAAACCGGTACAATGATGTATGCTAATGATTTAAGTAATCTCCTGTTAAAATCCTTTTCCTTCTCCTCATTGATCCTGTTGATCACATGAATGACATAAGCACTTCCAACTGCGAGTAAGATTACAGGGACAATATTGGTAATCAGGGAGATCTCGAATCCCAGTAAACTTAGAAGTCCCATAACCCAAATAATCGTAATAGTAACCACAAGTACAGGGAGGACGACACCTCTTGTTGTCCTAAAGCTGAAAAACAGCACTGTAAAAATTAAGAACATTGCAATGGGCAAAAGGAAAATAATATCATGGGAAATTATTTTTCCGGCCTCATAAATTGTAACAGGAAAACCGCCAAAGAAAATCTCTTCCGGCAGATTCAATTGTTCTATTTTTTGAATGATATCCTTTGTGACATCGACTTTGTTCTTATCTGCATCAAGCTTTGCAATTATAATTGAAGAGGTCGCATCTTCTGAAACAATGGTGCCTTTGTACATTTCCTTTGAGAGGGTGTACTCCTGAAGCGCTTTAAGCTCTTCTTTTGTTTCAGGAATATTATACTCATCAATTAATTTGCCAATTTCAATTCCCCAGTCACTGCCTTTTATATCAATAATATCTGTCAGGCTTGAAACATAGGTTACCCCACTTACAGACTTAAGGGTATCTGTAATCTGCTTAATATGATGTAAAACCTCATGGTCAAAAACGTTGTCATTTTGGACACCGATCATAACCATGTCATTGCCTCCATAGTTCTTTCCTATGTCATAAAAAAGAGCGGCTGTTTCATCATCTTCAGGGAGATAGCTTAATAAATCTGCATTTATTCGTAAGTCTTTCAGAGCGTATCCGAAAAACAGGGTAATAAGTGTAGTAGCTGCTACAATGAAATATTTATATTTTAAAATATACTCCGCTAATTTGCTCATTTATTAAACTGGTGTGATTAAATAATATATTAGTATGCTTTTGATGACAGGATATTACCCTGCTGTTTGCAGGACAAACTGATCCGGACGTTTTCCTGAGACACCTTTGTAAAGGCTGTTGATTTGGTTTATTACTGAATGATAGTCTTCAACATCGTAAATCACACCTTTTATACCCATCTCTTTTTGCTTATAATCAAGATAAGCTACTATAATTGGAACTTTGGCTTTGCGAGCCATATAATAGAATCCCCTATTCCAATCAGTTACTTTTTTGATATACCCTTCCGGAGAAATAACTATATGTAATTTATCTACATTGTTGAATAGATCCACGATTTGATAAATTGCGTTTTTACCTTTGACACCTCTGACTGCAATAGAGCCGAATTTTCTCATTACTATGTTCATGGGAAAAAAGAAAAGTTCCTTTTTTGAAAGAAATTTGTATTTAATTCCCATTTCAGCTATTCCAAGTTTGCCATATAGCGCATCAATATGGGCTGTGTGAGGTGCAAATATTATGATTGACTTCTTTATGTCGGGAAATTCACTGGTGATTTTCCAACCTAATCTATCTAAAACCTTACCTGAAATTGTTTTCATATTATTATTACTTTAATCATTTGGAGTTCATGTTTCGTTGCATACTGGCAGAGAGCATAGAAATCAATTCATCAATAGATTGATGGTATTCCTTATACTCTTCTTGTAAGAAGAGAGGAATTTCTATACTTTTTAACAACATCAATATGAGGTTGACTGTTGAATTAATATCAGAAAATTCCAGATGACCTTCCTCCTTGCCCTTTGAAAGGATTGTCAGAAGTTGAGTCCTTTCAAATTCATCGAAATCCTTTCTTACGTCATCAACAAATCCGTAGCGCTCAATGAAATCAGCTTTAATCGTTTCATGATAATTTTTAGCTTCATTTAGCAGTTTGAGCCGGGTTTTAGTGTAGCGTCCTAAAACTTCCACCGAATTACCGTTTGAATTTACTATTTCATTAAGTTGTATTTGAACACTTGTGAGTTCTTGTTTCAGGACCTCATTATATAATTCTTCTTTACTATCGAAATAGTAATATATGGCTCCTTTTACTTTGTGAATCTTTAGGGCAATATCTCCCATTGTAGTTTTATGAAACCCGAATTGAGAGAAAAATTTTGTTGCTGCACCAACGATCCTGGATTTTACAGCGCTTGATTGAATTGTCATTTTGACTATATTAGATGAATGGTCAAATATAGAGAATATTTCTTAATATTGCATCCTTCGAGAAGCATAATCAGGGGAGGATCACCCTTTTAAAACAATGGTTTTCCAGATTAAATTATTTGGGGGAGTATTTTTTTTTAAATGTCGTAAATTAACGGCCCAAACATCCGGAAAATGTTCAGAATCGGCTTGCTTTCAGATACCCACGGATTTTATGATCCCCGCATTGAAGAACACTTCAGCGCGTGTGATGAGATCTGGCATGCGGGTGACATCGGTGAGCTGCAGGTGATCACCCTCCTGAACAGGATCGCACCGGTAATCGCAGTATACGGCAACATTGACGGTACATCAATCAGGTCCCGGTTCCCGCGCCACCAGCGCCTTATCAGGGAAGGACTGGATATCTGGATGACCCACATTGGTGGTTATCCGGGTCATTACGATCCCGGGGTAAGAGCGGAGATATTTTCCAACCCTCCCGGTCTCTTTATCTCAGGGCATTCGCATATTTTGAAAGTGATACCAGACAAAAAAGTGCATCTTCTTCATATGAACCCCGGTTCGGCCGGAAGAAACGGAATGCACCAGGTGCGGACGCTGATCCGTTTTGGTAT
>JAUWMO010000202.1 GCA_030613125.1 Bacteroidota bacterium
ATGTATTTCAAACGGGGTCTGGTACTTCAACCAATATGAACGCCAATGAAGTCATTGCAAATCTTGCCTTGGTTAAAATGGGTAAAGAAAAAGGAGAGTATCAATATTGCCACCCAAATAATCATGTGAATCTTTCACAATCAACTAATGATACTTATCCTACTGCAATTAAAATTGCATTGATTAATAGTAATGATTCACTGATGACTGATTTAGAAAAACTTGTTGGTGCTTTCCGAAAAAAAGCAAGGGAATTTGCCCATGTAATTAAAATGGGAAGGACCCAATTGCAAGATGCAGTACCAATGACTCTCGGACAATCATTTGAAGCTTACGCTACAACCCTTGATGAAGAAGTACAAAGGCTTGACGAAAATTCAAAATTGTTTCTTGAAGTGAATATGGGTGGAACTGCTATCGGTACAGGTATTAATGCTGATCCAGGATATTCGAAAGAAGTAATTTACTGTTTACGAAAAATTACTAAACTTCCGGTAGTTATCGCAAAGAACCTCATTGAAGCTACTCAGGATACAGGGGCCTTTGTAATGTATTCATCTGCTATTAAACGATTAGCAATAAAACTATCGAAAATTTCTAATGATTTACGTCTTCTTTCATCAGGACCAAGAACAGGGATCAATGAGATTAATTTACCTCCAGTGCAACCAGGATCTTCCATAATGCCGGGAAAGGTGAATCCTGTGATACCTGAAGTAGTTAATCAGATAGCCTTCAAAGTTATAGGTAACGATTTGACTGTAAGCATGGCTGCTGAAGCAGGCCAGTTAGAACTAAATGTGATGGAACCGGTAATTGTTCAAAGTCTTTTTGAATCCATTGAGATGCTTAGAAATGGTATGTCAACACTCCGTACCCGGTGTATCAAGGATATCACTGCAAATGAAGAACGAAACCGTCAGCTGGTGAAAAACAGTATTGGGTTGGTGACTGCATTGAATCCGGTACTTGGATATGAGACCAGTACCCAATTAGCAAGTGAAGCTCTCGAAACCAATAAGGGAGTATATGAACTGGTCCTTGAAAAAAAACTTCTTTCAAAAACTGAATTGGACCATCTTTTGTCCCCAGAGAATATGATAAAACCATATAAGTTACAAACCCCTGACAAATGATTAGGGGTATTCGTTGGTAACATAAAGCGTTAATTATCAATATAATTTAGTGATAACCATCCCTATGAAATACTACTTTGTAGTAAAGGCTTTGCCTTTTTTCACAGGGCAAGCCATAGAAAAACCAATCTATAGTCTTTGTTTTTCTTTTAAGTGAATGTTCCTATTCATCTTCATCCATTTCTTTAAGTATCTTTTCCACCTCTACTTCTGTTTTTCGGAGTTTCTCACGACAAACCTTCATCAGATGAGCAACACGCTTTACGGTTGCAGTGAGTTCATCTACATCCAATTCCTCATTTTCGATTTTCTTAAGGATATCTCCCATCTCCCGAAGAGCTTCTCCATATGTTAATTCTTTTTTTGCCATATAATTATTCAATTTTTTGGTTTGTTAGCGGGAAGGATTATGTTAAAATTACTTCCTTTGCCAACTTGACTCTCCATATCAATATATCCATCGTTTAATTCAACAAATTCCTTTGCAATGATTAGACCAAGTCCGGTACCCCGTTCATTAGAGGTACCTTTTGTTGTAAAGTGTAAGTCAGTCCTGAATAATTTTTCCTGGTCTTCAGGACTGATCCCGCGACCTGTATCGGAAACAACAACAATAATTTTCCCATTTTTGCGATCTGTTTTGATTCTGATTTCATTACCCTTATCAATGAATTTTATTGCATTCTGTACAATGTTTCTTAAAGCAGAGCTTAGCAGATTTGGATCTGCAAATGCCACACAATCTTCAGATAATTCTGTTTTTACTTGAATTTCTTTTTTTTCAGCTAATACTTTAACATTTGAGAGAACATCTAAAACAATTTTATTTATATCTATATCTTCCTTTTTAGTGACAATCTGACCTGTTTGACTACGGCTCCATTGCAATAAATTTTCAAGTAATTGAAAAGTATCGGTAGCAGCCTGATAAATTATATTGCTGTAATGATTGATTTCTGATTTGTTTAAACGATGTGACTCTTCATTTAGTAAAGAAGCAAATCCGAGAAGTGCATTAAACGGATTGATCAGATCATGTGCGAGTACAGAGAAAAGTTTATTTTTAGTGTTCCCCATGTTTTTTAAATTACTTTCTGACCTAAGCAATTCTTTTTGTACCTTTTGAAGTTCTCTCCTTTTTTCTTTTAATGTTTTGACCAATTTTCTTTTATGAATATAAATTCTTGAACTAATTACTACGGTGATACTAAGAACCCCAAATACTATGAATGCAAGAAATTCCAGACGCTTCTGTCTTCCGATTTCTGCAACTCTTATTTCATTTTTTCTTTTCAATATGTCTAGTTCATTTTTCTTTCTGTCATAATCATATTTCATTTCCAGAAAAGACAATTTATTTTCCTGATTCATTCTCCTTAAAGTATCTTTTAGATGGAAAGCTTCTTTTTGAAGAAACAAAGCTTTCTTGTAATTTCCTTTTTCCACGTATAACTTTGAAAGTGCCACATCTAAATCAGCAATAATGTCAAGATAATCTTCTTCTTTTGCAAGGGATAAAGCTTCATTGAAATGATTCTGTGCCAGGAACAGGTTTCCCTCATCCATAAATGTATTCCCTGCAATGTATGCAATTCTTGTCATTTCAGGTTTAAAATCATGAGCTAAAGCAATTTTTAAAGCCTGGAAAAAGTAATTTCTTGCTAAAGCATACTCCTCAGATTTTCTTTTAATAGTCCCTATTGAGGTCAGGACAATCATCCTATTATAATGATCGTTTGCCTGGTTCAGAAACTCCAGGCTTTGGTTATAATAATCCAACGCTTTGTCGAATCGCATTGCCTTCAGATAGACTTCTGCAATATTTTTATACCGGATCCCACATTTCAGAGAATCAGATTTCAATTTTGCTATCTTAAGAGACTTATGATAATATTGAAGACTATGGATAGTATCACCCATATTAAAATAATTAAGTCCTAAATTAAAGTAAGAGTTTTCCATTCCTGTTGTATCAAGCAATTGCTCTCTTATTTCAGTCTCATCTAAATAATACTGCAATGCTTCTGAGAACATTTCAACTCTTGAGTAGATATTTCCGATTTTGTTATATGAATCAGCAATCCACCTCTGATTGTTCTTTCTAAGTCCTATTTCAAGTGACTGATTAGCATATTCAAGACTCTTTTCAAGAGATATGGCAGCATATTCATCGATTAATTCACCAAGGATTAAGATCTTGATATAATCAGAAGCATCTGCAAACAAACTCTCTAAACTATCTGTCCTGGTTTGTCCACTGATTCTGAATACGCTTAGATACAGGACGAAAAGAGTCAGGATAATATGTCTCGTTTTGATTTTCATCATGTATGTGTCTCAAAACTTAATGGTATTGCTGAAAGTGTAAACCAGAAAGTGCTGCCACTATGAGGTTTACTTTTAACTCCAATATCTCCGCCATGAACCTTTACAAGTTCTTTACAGAGGATAAGTCCAATACCGGTTCCTTCTTCACCTGCTGTGCCTTTTGTGGAAAAATTATAATCTATGCGAAAAAGTTTATTAATATTCTCCGGTTTAATTCCAACACCAGTATCTGAAATGCTAATTTTTATTTTATCCTTAATATGATTTGTACTAATTTTTATTGTTTCTTTTTCAGGAGTAAATTTTATAGCATTGCCAATCAGGTTCCTCAGGATAATCAACAAAATATCCGGGTCAGCAAAAACCTTTAATTTCTTTCGGATATTAATCTTAATTTGAATATCCTTTGCTTTAATTAAAGGTTCTTGTAATTCCAAAACAGTTTGAACTTTTTCTTTTATTAACAGATATTCAGGAGAATAATTTATTTTATCTGTCTGAGCTTGTGACAAGTGCAGAAGGTTGTCAATTAAATTGAACAGGTTCTTTGCAGATCTGTATATCTGGCCAGAATATTCTTTTATCTCTTTTTTATTTAAATTATATGTTCTGGTTTTTAGTTTTTTAGTAAGTTTCAGAAATGACTTAAAATGGTTGATCAAATCGTTAGTTATAACAGAAAAGAATTTATCCTTTGACCGGTTTAATTCATTAAGTTTATGCTCAGCTCTTTCAAACTCCTGATTTGAAAGATACAACTGAAGGTTTTTTTCCCTGGTTATGTTAGCAGTGTTCTTCCTGGCTTGTAATAATATGTTGGTCAGGATGAGGCCTGAAAATAACAAACCTGAAAAAATGATTAAAAAGATACCAACATACTTCTGCTTTTTTATTTCTATCCTTTGTAGTTCCTGGTCTTTTCTGAGTAATTGTATTTCTTTTAACTGGTAATCAGTATCAAGTATAACTTGCTTTTCCAATATCTGGTCAGAGCTGGTTTGCTGGAAAATACTATCCTCATCTTGGGTAAAAATTTCATAATGAAACAGTGCTTTTTTATAATTATTTTTAATTACATAATAATTGGATAAGTATTTATGAATATCTGTGATCAGATCTCTGTTTTGAAGTAGTTCAGCGAGAGACAATGATTCTTGAAGATAAATAAAACTATCATCATATCTTTTCTCCAGGAAAAGTAATTCAGCCAAATTAAATTCAGAAACAGCAATACCGGCCAGGTTATTAGTTATCTCATAAATCTCAATTGCCAGTTGATGGTAATTTCTTGACTTTTCATAATCTTTTTCAGATTTATACAAAGTACCAAGATTTATATATATATCAGCAATTCCTTCACGATCCCCGAGCTTCTGGTATATATCAAGGGTTTGATTTGCATATTCTAATGCATTTTCAATATCATTCATCTCTATGTATATCACTGCAAGATTATTCAAATTAATTGCAATATTTGTCAATTCTTCAGTCTCCCTGTTGATCAAAAGAGATTTTTCAATGTATTTAATTGCCTGATTGTAGTTCTTGTATTCCAGGTAGATTAAAGCAATATTATTAAATGATCCTGCAATTCCTTCTTTATCATTAATTTTTTCTCTTTTTTTCAGAGAACTCAGGTAAAGGTCCATAGCCTTCCTGTAGTCTGCAATTAAATAATACACATTTCCCATTCTGTTTTCAGCATCAGCAATTCCCCATGTCCAATCTGATTTGTCACTAATTTCGAAGGCCTTTTCAGCATTTTCCATGCTTGAGATCATGGAAAGAGACAAGTAGCATCTTGAAAGCTCAATATATATACTGACTTTAGTACTATCATTAACCACAGGTAATTCTGATTTAAGTGAATCAATATAGTTAGTTTGCCCTATTACAAATGGTATAGTTGTAACGGCAATGATGAAGGACATAAGTATTGTTTTGAATTCCCTTTTCATATTTCTTTTTATACGGACCGAAATATTATTTTTTCTTATCCCTTAATGAAATTTTTTCTATCTTACTTACTGATTTGCCATGGTAAAATATTGTGGTTAATAAATGTCCCTTTTTCAGTCTTGCTGCATCTTTTATGACATTACCCTCGAAGCAGGATATACTGTAACCCCGCTGAAGTATGTTATCTGGATCGAGCAGTTTAGTTACTCGTTCAAATAGATCCAGCTTGTGTCCCTGATTTATTGTCAATTGATTTACAGAATACTTAGTTGTTTTTTTGATATTAGTAAGTTGATATACTGATCCCGCTAAAAGATCTTTTATACTAAATTTAAATTCCGAATATAGGTTTTTAAATCTGTTTTTCTGCAGATGAAGATATCTCTCAAGAACAGACCTGGCAGAAAAAGCAATTTGATTTAATTCTCGAAGTTGAAAATGCTTGGCATTGTTTACCATTGGTGCGAATTGGACACTTATCTGTTCCAGATTTCTGCGGTTCTCAATTAGAATCTCCTGTATCCTTTCAATAATGAGTCTTTGAATCTCGTTAGTATTGTTTTCCAGATTAAGATATGAACTGATCAGGAATTCTGCTACTGCAGTTGGTGTTTTAAGGCTTTTAAAAGCTACCATGTCGGTAACTGATTCATCTTTTTCGTGTCCAATACCGGTTAGTACCGGGAGAGGGAATTGGGCAATATGACTTGCCAGTGTGTAATTATCAAAACAACTAAGATCTGTTTGTGAACCCCCACCTCTGATAATTATTACAATATCGAAAAATGATTCATACTGAAAAATCTGGTCTAATGCTTCCGTTATTGACCCAACTGCTTCTTTACCTTGCATTAGCGCAGGAAAAAGTTTTGTGATGAATTTATAGTTATATAGATTATCTTCAAGTTGATGAAGGAAATCTTCTAAGCCGGCAGATGTT
>JAUWMO010000021.1 GCA_030613125.1 Bacteroidota bacterium
ATACATATTTATCCATTTTTATTCTTCTTCTTGAGACATAGTAATGTTTATTCTTATACAATTTGTATGATCCTCCCTTCAGGCCGGTAATAAAAAGATCCGGATACCCATCATTATTATAATCCCCGGCTGCAACTGCTCCGTTACCACCATTACTTGTCAGGCCGCTTTCAGCAGTAATATCCTTAAAATTCCCCTCTCTTAAATTGGTGTACAAAATATTGCCTGCATCCTCATTCACCACAAAAAGATCGATGTCGCCGTCATCATCAAAATCCCCAAAACAGGCATCACGACTTTTTACATTCCCGCCTGCGACTCCCGCTTGCTTTGCCAACTCTGTAAATGTTCCGTCGGAATTGTTCCGGAAAAGCCGGTTTGTTCCGGATTTGGCTACGAAAAGGTCCAGATCACCCTCGTGATCCATGTCAAAAAACAGGGCCATATTTCCATTACCGGAATCCTCCACCTTTGCCTCCATGGTTACATCCTGAAATATCCCTTCACTTACACTTTTATAGAGCACATTCGATTCTTCCTTCACTACATACAGATCGAGATAGCCGTCATTATCATAATCTGCAAAAATAGCGTAGGATTCATTTCCTGTAGGTAGAATTCCGGCTTCAGCAGAAACATCAGTAAACCTTCCCATATCACTTTTAAATAGAAAGTGATTGTATCTTGATTCTTGCGGGAAACAGGTCCCAAGATAAAGATCCTGATCGCCGTCGTGATCAAAATCTCCAATTGCCAGATGGGTGGTAAATTCCGGTTTTCCCTTCGATATAGTGGCAGTATCCGGTATAACATCCAATCCCGCAGATGCGGTCACATCAGTAAAACGAATAGCATCAAGAATTGATTCTCCATCCATGATATAGATCTGGGCAGATTCACTAAAAGTAAAGACCGGAATACCCATTGATGAACCTCTGGATCCTTTTAATTCTGTGATACCTGATTGATAAGGGTTGGTAAGCTTCAGGAAGTTGTGAAATATTAAAATGTTTGTAAGTGCCTCTTCGTTATTAGAGGCATGCAATGATTCAAGGGCATTATTATAATAGGTAAGTGCTTCCTTTGGAAATTCAGGAAATTGCCTTTGGATTTCCTCTAAATGCCTGAGGGCTTCGTCGGTTTTTCCATTGCGAAGCAAGACTTCAATTAGATGCAACCTTGGGACAATATTCGTAGGTGCCACTTCAACGACTTTTTTCATATATTTTTCCCATTGAAGCATGGAATAATTATCAGAAGACCCTCCATATGATTCTGCGAGGCTATAAAGTGTTTGAACATGATCAGGGGCAATTTCAATTGTTTTCTCAAGCTCCTTAATTGATTTATCACCTTCATTGCTCAACTCATAAACTTTTGCCAGAATTAAGCGAATATCAGGGTCGTCCGGATCTGTCTCAATGGCCTTTTTTAGCTGCTCTTCAGCTTTCGGATATTTTCCCATTCGAAGATAAACCAAACCCAAATTCGCATAACCAATAGCTTCCTCCGGTGCAAGTGCAATCAATTTTAGAAATTCCGCTTCTGCTTCATCAAGTTTATTTTCTTCCAGGTATGCAAGGCCAAGTGTTCTTGCAGTAATAATATTTTCGGACCTAAGCAGGGTATCTGACTTTCTTCCCTCTTTTGTCTCAATAATCTTCTCCCTTTGGTTTTCACTCTTTTTTCTCCCACAATAATAAAAAAGGAAAGAAAGTGTTAATAAGAAAATAAATACGAATCTGGTTTTCATAGTATGGTTAATTCTTTCAATAGAATAGAGATAAAAAAGCAATATAAAAAGCTGACTATTATATTGAGGTTCAGTATTTTAATAATAGTCCCAAATACAAATAATCATAGTGCTAACCAAAGATACTTATAATATTTCAAGCCATTATTCCTCAATTCCTCAATTCCACTATTCCCTGCCCGTTCGGTCAGGCGGGCATTCTTCCATAGATCTAACAATCATACGTCTTCTGTTCCATCCAGAATAATTTCCGCGGCAATTCGCACAGCTTTCCTGACTACAGCGCTGCATTTTTCGGTGGCTCCGGCTGCCTGGAATAGTGCGAGGTCTTCCGGATCCGTTAAATGAAAACTTCTGCCAAATTTTACCTTTTGAATATCACTGCACATGGTACTGCCATACTCCTCCTCAAAAAGCCTGCAAAACTTACCGGTGGGTATAAGAGAATCTCTATATACTTTCCAGTCATCTAGCTTGTCTTGTCCACGGCCATAGATCAATCCTAATGCCATAAGCGGTCCAATTACCGCTCCACAGGTCTCTCCTCTTTCTGCAATGCCTGTCAACGGAGTAAGTGCTTTCAGAATTGCGCCATCTTCAAGACCAAACTGCTCCTTAAGCGCCAAAAAGCTGCTTTGTGCACAGTTATATGAGATCTCCATATATTTGTTCACCTTTTGATCGAGCAGCTTCATAACCAATTCCCTGGGCATTTCCCGGTTTAAAGAAATTTTATCTTCCGCAAGAGATTCAACTGTTTTACCTGCTTCAGGCTTCTCTGCCGTTTTTTTTCCGCTGGTACAAGCTTGCAAGGCCCCAAACCCTATAGTTGCGGCTGTAATAGTTATAAAATCACGTCGTTTCAACTTTTTCATTTTAGTTCCTTAATTTTTCCCTTTAGCAGAGCGAACGAATCCCTCAGAATAAAAACTAAGTTAGAAAAAATTCAGGATAATAACATAGTTTCGCAAATTTACCCTATGAAATATTGCTTTGCAATAAATCTTGGATTTATTTCACAGGGTGAATTAAAAAAAACTTAATTTTCAGATTTCATAAATAATTAGTCTACAGTCCACAGTCAGCAGTCTACAGGTTGCCGATTGCCGATCCCGAAAATTAGCAAATCTGCGATTTGCGTAAATTTTCGAGGATCCTCGGAAAAATATAAAATCGAAGATTTCTGTTTTTCCGGGACTTAAAAATGCAAAGTATAATGAAATTAGCCATTATCAAGCCATAAACATTAAAATTCCGATACATATAAAATATATATAAGGTTTAATTCACTATTTTAGCTGTGTAAACAATACCTGGATTTGGGGGCTTGATTTTCTCAAAGTACAGCATTAACTTCATATATCCTTCAAAAATTAATAATACAGTAAAATGAAATTAACAAGAAGATATTTTATAAGAAATTATTATGAAATATTGAAAATTGTCAAAGAAGCCGGTTACTGCGGATATATCGGAATCGAGTATGAGGGTGACCAGTATAGTGAGGTGGATGGAATTAGTGCAACTAAGAAGTTACTTGAAAAAGTGGGAAAAAGTATGTTGTAATTAATACATTTTGTTAATCGATTTGCCCCATTCATCCCTTTTCTTCATAGTAAATAGCAATTCATTTCCTGTACAGGTAATTACTCTTATACCTTTTGGTGTAAAAAATCCTGTATTAAAATAAATAATCTCTTTAATCTGGTTGAAAAGTATCTCCAGGTTAAATACTTGTCTCTTTACATCTACTGATTTAAAATATATTCTTTGGTTTGTAAGAATGAGTTTTCCATTGATTTTTTCGTTGTCTTTTATTTGAGTGGAATCTGTAGCTTTCAGGACTACTTCATTTGCTTTCAGGTCTACTTTCATCGGTCTGTACTTATTTTTGAGAATTCAAAGATGTTTGTTAGGTTTGATACTGATTTCAAACTTGTTTAGTTATATGACGCATAAAGATTGGATTCGTTGCATGAATTATCTTTTTTTTAACCTTTTTTATAAATGAATAAATTGAAAATTTTAATTACATGTTGCATGTTATATGTTACATGTTGAAAGTTGGAAACTGTCCTTTCATGGTATAGGTTGAATTATAAAGTACAAACCTGTAACCTTTAACAACGTATAACGGTTAACTTATAACATCATCACCAATGAGAGGTCAGAAAGAACTCTACGAATTGCTTGAAAAACTGAAGATCAGATTTGAGTATCATCCTCATCCTCCAGTACCCACGGTTGAAGAAGCAATGCGATACTGGAAAGGTATGGAGGCAACAAAATGTAAGAATTTGTTTTTCAGGAATCATAAGGGAAACAAACATTACCTTGTGATAATTGAACATAGACAAAACCTGGTAATCAAAGATCTTGAGAAGCGTTTAAGACAGGGAAAAATAAGCTTTGCATCCGAAAAAAGATTGCAAAAATATTTGGGCCTGACTCCCGGCTCAGTTACTCCATTTGGACTGATAAATGATTCTGGTAATCATGTTCATGTTTTTCTTGATGAGAATCTAAGAAAAAATGAACGCATTAGTTTTCATCCAAATATTAACACTGCATCTCTGGTTATCAGTTTTAACGATTTTGAAAAGTATCTCGATTATGTGGGAAATACATATGAATATCTGCAATTGTATTAAACTAAGAAACAAAGTGTTATCAGGATTTATCCCTGTAGGGCAATCATCTTGATGGCAGTAATTGCAGCCTCATTACCTTTATTTCCATATATCCCACCAGCCCTGTCTTTAGCCTGTTCGAGTGTGTCAGTAGTCAGCACTCCAAAAATAAATGGGATATCAAAGCTCAGGTTAAGTTCAGTGATTCCGTAACTTACACTTTGGCAAATGTAGTCGAAATGAGATGTTTCTCCTTTAATCACACAACCAAGGCATATTACCGCATCAACATCTTCATTCTCCGATAGTGTTTTTGCCCCAAAAGTTAATTCAAAACTACCAGGTACATGCAGAATATGAATGTTCTGTTCATTTGCTCCATGTGTCTTAAGTGTTTTTATCGTACCATGAAGGAGGTTATTGGTTATCTCATGATTCCACTCAGAAACAACAATCCCAAAGTCCATTTTTGATGCATCAGGGACACTGTCTTTATCGTAAGAGGAGAGATTTTTCAAATTGGTTGACACGGCAGGAAGAATGTTTTTTTGGAAATCAAGGAATCAGATTAAAAAATTATCCTTTATTTCTCGTTAATAAACGTTTTTACCCTGGCAATGAACTTATCAATATCCTGTGCTTCTGAACTATTAGGATATTGTTTTTTTATGTTTTCGTATATACCTAATGCTTTTTTATAATCTTCACGACTTTCATAAACCTGTCCTGCCTTCATATAATAAATCGGAGCAATAAAATCATTTTTCTTTTGTTTTGCAGCCTTCAGGTACATACTTAATGCCTCTTTTTCTTTTCCAAGCTCAAGGTATGAATCACCAATGGACCCTGTTGCTATACTCTGAACATTTTGATCGCCTGAATCAAAATCTTTGAGGAAATCAATGGCATTTTCAAATTCACCTAAATGCAAGTAGCAAATACCTGCATAATAATTCGACAGGTTAGCAGATTTGGTAATACCATATTCATCAATTATTTCAAGAAATCCCATATTATTACCATCTCCATAAAGAGCAAGATTAAATGAATCAGCTTCAAAATATTGCTCAGCAATATACATTTGAGTCTGGGCTTCGAGTTCCCTTGGCCCGACAATATACCTTTTATACAATGTAAAACCTACAACAATTACGGTGATAGCCAATACAATAATTGTAAGGCTTTTCTGATTTTCTTCAATATATCTTTCAGTTTTGCTAAGTGCCTGCTCAAAGCCTTCAATTTTTTCCTCTGTATGATCTATTTTCTTTTTAGCCATAGCTTATAATTGTTAATAAAAGCGAAGTTATCTTAAAATTTTCGCAAATGTAGTTTTTTGTTTCTTATTATGAAATAATTACTCTTAGAATTTCATCCTTCATCTTTCATAGTTCCCAGTTCCCAGTCTGCAGTTCCCAATCCACAGTCCGCAGTCCGCAGTCTACAGTCCGCAGTCTACAGTCCGCAGTCTACAGTCCGCAATTAAACAATTAAACAATTAAACAATTAAACAATTAAACAATCCTTCATCAATCATAAATCATATTTCAAAATAGTTTATTCCTGCCTAAAATAATTATTTTTGTATATTATAAAGCCATTTTATGTATCTGGAAAAGCTTTCACTGATTAATTTTAAGAATTATGTACAAGCTGACTTCAATTATTCAGCAAGGTTGAATTGTTTTGTTGGTAACAATGGGACCGGTAAAACAAATCTTCTGGATGCCATTCATTACTTATCGCTTACTAAAAGTTATTTTAATTCAGTTGATAGCCAGAATATTAAATATGATGCTGATTTTTTCATGATTCAGGGGATATTTCAGATGGATCAACGAACAGAAACTGTTTCATGTTCTGTCCAACGAAACCGTAAAAAGAAATTTAGCAGGAACAAAAAGGATTATAAAAGACTTGCCGAACATATTGGACTGCTTCCGGTAGTGATGATTTCACCTTCAGATTCAGCAATTGTAACTGAGGGGAGTGAAGAGCGTCGTAAGTTCATGGATACAGTTATTTCCCAATATGACCGGAGTTATCTCGATGACCTGATACGCTACAACAGGGCATTGGTTCAAAGGAATAAACTCTTAAAAACCTTTGCTAAAGAAGAGAAGTATTTACCTGAATCACTGGAACTCTGGGATGAACAACTAATCCCGCCGGGAGAAAGGATCTTTAAAAAGCGTTTGGATTTTATTCAGAAGCTAATACCCAAATTTCAGAAGTATTATGATATAATTTCGTTGGGAAATGAACAGATTGGAATGGAGTACAGGTCTCAGTTACATAATTCAGACTTTCGTGAAAAACTGGTACAATGCAGGGAGAAGGACAGAATCTTGCAATATTCTACAGTAGGTATTCATAAGGATGATCTTGAATTGAGACTTGATAATCATCCAATTAAGAGGGTTGGTTCGCAAGGACAACAAAAAACTTTTCTAGTATCACTGAAGTTTGCCAAGTTTGATTTTATACGGGATGTTACCGGCAGACAACCAATATTATTGCTTGACGATATCTTTGATAAGTTTGACGCAAAAAGAGTTGAACAGATAATTCAAGTCATATCAAACCCGGAGTTTGGACAAATTTTTATTACCGACACGCATAAGACACGGCTTGAAAATATCCTCACCCGGATAAAAGCGGACTATAAAGTTTTCAGGATAAATGATAAGGTTTGTGAGATCGAGAAAGATGAACCCGATAATTCTAACGTACATGAGACGAAGTAAAACCCAAAACATCGGCGAAGTAATAAAGACCTATTTGCAACAATCGGGCCTGGATAGAAGATTGAAGGAAGTGGAAATAATTAATAGCTGGGAAGATCTTGTTGGTACAATGATATCGAGAAGGACAAAAAAAATTGAACTGAAAAATGGCAAGATGATTATTTATTTGCAGTCATCTGTTGTCAAAAACGAATTGATGATGCTGCGTGAAACCCTGAAAAATACCCTTAACGAAAAGGTAGGAGAGGAAATAATCCGGGAGATTATCCTAAGGTAAATCAGTACCGTTCCAGTTTTGAAAAGAAAAAATCACTTTCAATTATTGCATTCTCATCGCTGTCTGATCCATGAATAGCATTGTTCTGAACTGACTCAGCATATTTTTCCCTGATGGTACCTTTATCTGCATTGCCCGGATCAGTACTTCCAATCAGGATTCTGAAGTCATCAACTGCATTTTCTTTTTCCAGTAACATGGCAACTATCGGTCCTGAAGTAATAAATTTTACCAGATCATTATAAAATGGCTGGTCTTTGTGAATCAGATAAAATGATTGTGCCTGTTCGGTATTCAGAAGTGTAAATTTCATCGCTCTTATTTGATAACCCGATTCGGTAATCTGGGATATGATCTGTCCAATGTATTTATTTTTCACTGCATCAGGCTTGATCATTGAGAATGTGATATTTCCTTTCATTTTTTTCTTTTTAGTAAGGCGCAAATATAGAAAAAATCTGGTCATCTTTCATTCACAATCCGCAATTACCAATTACCTTGCTCCATGCTTTTTAATTCCCTACCCTCACTCGTACCCCGGACCCAAGCCGGAGCACGAGGTATCCTTCCTACTTGTTAAACTACCTCAACTTCATAACTCATAATTACTCGCAGCTTTGCTGCTCCCCGCCAGGTCGGGAGTTTTCGCACTTCTCAGCCTTGGCCTCAGCCTTAGCCTTAGCCTTAGCCTTAATTCAATTATTCTTCTAATTTCCTATCTTTGTTGATCATTAAAATATTGTGAATAGTGATGGATTTTATTCATAAGAGTATTTCAAAAGAGATTGAGTCTGCCCTGAAACAGGCTGGTAATGTTGTCATAATAACTCATATAAATCCTGATGGTGATGCTATTGGCTCCTCGCTCGGACTTTATCACTACTTAAAATCAGCAGGTAAGGCTGTACATGTGATTACTCCCAATTCATATCCTGCTTTCCTTCACTGGCTTCCGGGTAACTCTGAGATACTTGAATTTAATCAGGCTTATGCGAAAGCTAAAAAGCTAATATCCGAAGCAGATATTCTGTTCCATCTTGATTTTAATGATCCTGGCAGGATGGATGCAATGAAAGATCATGTTTCAAAGAATAGTAAAGCAACAAAGATCTTAATTGATCATCATCCCAAACCTGTAGCATTTAATGATATTGAGATCTCTGATATACGTGCAAGTTCAACTGCTGAACTTGTGTTTTACCTGATAAAAGCCCTTAATGGTAAGCTTTTAACTGATAGAACAATATGTGAGTGTTTGTTCACCGGCATAATGACTGATACAGGATGCTTCAGTTTTAATTCGTCCCTTCCATCAACATATCAGGCCGTGGCTTCAATTATGGAATCGGGCATTGATAAAGACAGGATTTATAATCTTGTTTATAATAATTTTTCAGAAGCGAGGATGAAATTACTCGGGTATGGTCTTGATAAAAAAATGAAAGTAATCAATCAGTATCATACAGCTTTTATAAGCCTTTCAGAGGAAGAACTTAAGAAATACAATTTTAATACAGGTGATTCTGAGGGCTTTGTAAATTTTCCCCTAAGCATTAAGGGAATAAGGTTTTCTGCCTTATTTCTGGAGAAGAAAGATCATGTGAAAATTTCATTCAGGTCCCATGGTAACTTCCCGGTAAATGAATTCTCTGCAAAACATTTTAATGGTGGTGGTCATTTGAATGCTGCCGGAGGTGAATCGTACCATTCACTCGATGACACAATAAAAATGTTCATTTCCTTGTTACCTGAGTATAATAACTGGCTGATGTAAGATGATTCGCTTTTTACACATTCTTTTAATAATACTGTTTTTTTTAATTTCCTGTAAAAGGAATGAAGAAAAGAATATTGGTCATCTTCCGGATGATAAATCAATGATGGACGTAAACAGGTTCCTGGTAGAAAAAGATCTGGAGTTAATACAGTCATTTATCAAACGCAGGAACTGGGATATGACTGAAACTACAACAGGATATTGGTATTCAATAGTACATGTTGGGAATGGACGGGAAGTAAAAAAGGGCATGATTGTGAGCCTGGATTATACTGAAAGCTTACTCGATGGAAGAATCTGTAATACCACTAAAGAATCAGGGCCTAAAACTTTCCGGGTTGGATATGGTGAAATGATCAGAGGACTGGATGAGGGTATTGAACTTTTGAGCGAAGGTGATTCGGCCAGATTTATTTTTCCACCACATTTGGCCTATGGCCTTTCAGGCGATGGAATCAACATTCCTCCAAGATCGGTAGTGGTATATGAGGTTATTGTAAGATCAGTTTCAGAAGATCAGATAGAAAATTAATGGAAAAATATCTAAACATTTAAAAAGGGTATGGTTTTTGTGTGTGTAAACTAATTTTAATCTAAAGTAAGTAGCTATGAAAAAACTATCAGTTTCACTGGTTTTATTAGCAGCAATATTTGGTTTTCTAATTGTAATTCAAAGCTGTTTGAAAGGAACAGATGCGGAAGCAGAAGAAAAAAGGCTATTGCAGGAGTACTTAGATGCAAACAACATTACTGTTGATCCAACCGCAAGTGGGTTATACTATATTGAGGAGGAAGTGGGGACAGGGGCGGCTCCCGAAATTGGGGATACAGTTTCCATAAATTATATTACCAGTAATGTTGCCGGAAATATTTATGATACCAATATTGAAGAAAAAGCTAAAGAATACGGTATCTGGAATGTGAACAGGACCTATGAACCATTTCGTTTTGAAGTTGGAGACTCCTCCATAATTATAGGTTTGAATGAAGGTGTTACTTACATGAAAGAAGGGGGTATTGCTACAATTATCCTGCCTTCACATCTGGCATATTTTGATTATATAACTCTGGTAATTTACGTTGAGTTACTAGCTGTTGAGAAGGCTGACACTAATCTTACAGCTAAAAAATAATATTTAGATGAGAAAGAACTTAATTACAACACTTGTTTTTGATGTGGAACTGGTAGATATTGAAATAAAATGAAGATTGAAGTTTACCAATCACTGTTAAAATAATCTATTAGCTCGTTTTCATTCCTCATTCTTCATATTTATTTTAATGGTTTGTAGTCTTTAAACGGAGAAATATTTGCCTCTTCAACAGCTTTCCTGTATTTTATCCAATCCTCCTCATAAAATTTATTAACTTTTTCGAGGGTTTCATCTACAATCTTTTCAGTCTGTTTTAAAATAAGTAACTCAGTATTATTAAGAGGCTCAATGCTGTAAAGAGCAGACCTGACACTCCGCAATTTTGTGGTAACAAGGTTGGGATTACGGTAAATACCCTGAACGTTCTCTTTAGGGAACAAATCGGCACTCATTTCTTTCATTGCTTCTTCAACTTCTTTAGTAACCTGCTTGAGTTGTTCTATGTTCTCGTCTTTATCTTTTGGAGTGATCTTTTTGATGGCTGCCATGGTTTCTTTGCTCTCCTTGATCCTGTCGTAAGCCTTAGCCAGAAGTTCAATTTTTACCATGAGCTTGTCAACGATTTCCTGATTTTTTGTGATAACATCAACATTAACTCCCAGGCGTGGGTCAGCTTTCACCTCCAGCAATGTTGAATCTGTAAAATCGTTATAAGTAAGTCTTAACTTATAGGTGCCCGGTAGTGCATAACCACCTCCACCCATTTCCGGTGAGCCAGGTTTTGGTTTTGGCTGGTCTGGCCATCGGTATCCTTTCTTGTCGAGGCTCCAGTAAATTCTGTTAATCCCGGTTTTTGGTATAACAGTTAAGGTACGGATGATTGTTCCGGTTTCATTTATTATCTCGATCCTGGCTTTTTTTGCTTTTGGATCAAGCGCTGGAGGAGTAAAACCTCCATAACGGGAATATCTTCCTGAACCTGAGTTTTAAAATGATTGCTGATTGGTTTGCTCTTCCCCTTCCTTAACCGAGAAAGTTATCATCGCTCCCCTTCGACGGTTTTGCCCTGAATAAAATGCATGTCCTGCTGAATAATAACCCGGTGAACTTTTCCGGCTTACTATATAAGCAACAGGTGGTTCGAAAATATTGACTTCAGCTTCAAGAATCTGACTGCTACCCATTGTTGCCATCTCCCTTAAGGGTCTGATATCGTCAAGGATCCAGACCGCCCTTCCAAAAGTGCCAATTACCAGGTCATATTCTCTGGGATGGATTATAAGATCCATTGTCGATACATTTGGATATTCATTGGTCCATTGAGTCCAGTTCTCGCCTGCATCAATACTTACATATAAACCGAATTCGGTTCCCAGAAACATCAGTTTTGGTTCAACCGGATCCTGTACAAATGAAAGAACAAACCCCCACACCTTATTTTCATCCACTATCCTTTCCCAGTTTTTTCCAAAGTTGGTTGTGTGATACAGATAAGGTGTATAATCAAATCTGCGGTAATTATTTAATACTATAAAGGCCTCACCCTCATAATAAGTTGATGCTGTAATCTGGGGAATCCAGCTTCCGTCAGGTACCCCTTTAAGACCTTCGGACATATTTTCCCATGTGTTTCCTCCATCACGGGTTAACTGGATATTCCCATCATCTGTTCCAACCCAGATAATACCCTCTTTTACAGGACTTGGAGCAATAGTGAGTATTGTGGTAAAGTTTTCAGCACCTGTAACATCATATGTTAATCCGCCACTTTCGAGCTGTTTTTGTTTCTCAGGATCATTGGTTGTAAGGTCGGGTGAAATGATCTCCCAGGTATTACCTCTGTCAGGACTTTTATGAACAAACTGACTTCCGAAGTATATGGTTTTTGAATCGAAAGGATCTGCAGCAATAGCAGCATTCCAGTTAAACCGCAATTCAATTCCTTCAGGATGAACAGGACGGATACTTTTTGAATAACCTGTTTCCATATTCCTTCTTCCAACATATCCCTGTTGCGACATTGAATAACAATATCTCGGATCACCGGGATCAGGCAATACATCAAATCCGTCGCCACCCGACAAATTATCCCAGTCTGTATTAATAATCCCGCCGGACCTCCAGATATATGCCGGACCACGCCATGAGCCATTATCCTGTAAACCGCCATAAACATTGTAAGGTAAGGCCATATCAACACTGATATGGTAAAACTGGCCCAGAGGCAGGTTTTCAATAAATCGCCAGTGTTTACCATGGTTTTTTGTAATAGCAAGACCACCATCATTCCCGTTAATCATAAAACCAGGATCATCAGGATGTATCCACCATGCGTGATAATCGGGATGAATAGCCCTGTTAATCAGGGAACTAAAAGTTTTTCCACCATCTTCACTCACATTGACTCTGGAGAAAAGCGTATATACTCTGTTTTCATTCTTTGGATCAACATAAATATCAGCATAATAAAATGGCCGGTTACCAATATTTTTTTCACCTCTTTTCTTCCAGGTAAAACCACCGTCTTCTGAGCGGTACAGGGCATTTTTCTTTGACTCTATAAGTGCATAAACAATTTTCGGATTATTTTTAGCTATGGCAATTCCCATTCTTCCTAACTCACCCTTTGGTAAACCCTCTTTTTCAGGTAGCTTTTTCCAGTTTTTTCCAGCGTCATAGGTTACGTACAGTCCGGAACCCGGGCCTCCTGACTTAAAAAACCAGGGCCATCTCTGGTGTTCCCACATGTTGACAAATATTTTATTATGATTTGACGGATCCATTACCATATCACCAACACCAGTAATATTGTTGACGTAAAGGATCTTTTCCCAGGTTTGACCCCCATTGGTTGTTTTATAAACACCTCTCTCTTCATGCGGTCCCCATGGCGAACCAATAGCACCAACATACACAATATCACTGTTTACAGGATCGATTATTATCCTGTGAATATGACGGGTTTTTTCAAGGCCCATCAATTGCCAGGTCTTTCCGGCATCAATGGATTTATAAATTCCGTATCCACCATTGTTGCTATTTCTTGGATTTCCTTCACCTGTGCCAACCCATATGATATCAGGAGTTTTTGGGTTAATAGCTACAGCCCCGATGGAAAGGACTTTTTCTTTATCAAACAATGGCTCCCAGTTAATTCCGCCACTTTCTGATTTCCAAAGACCCCCGGAGGCTGTTCCAATATAAATTATCGACGGATCATTCAGGACAACATCAATAGCTGTTACCCGGCCACTCATTCCAGCCGGACCAATACTGCGGGGTTTTAGATCTTTTATTCTTTCCATATCAAGCTGTTGTCCCAATAAAGACAGAGTTATTATAAAGCTTAATGTAATACTAAGTGAGAAACGACTTTTACTCATAGGATAAGTTTTAAAAGGATTAACTATTTACTTTATGAAACATAAATTGTTGTTTGTTTTATGCGAAAGTAGAATTATGAGTGATACAAAATGAAGATTGTTGGTTTTTTATTAATTTCTGGCAGGTTCGATTTCCAATTGTGAATACTTTTTGTTTGTATAAACTCTGAATCGAGGGTTATATTAGTAGCGATGCAAAGTAGTGTGTCCGAATGGCAGGTGGCAAGAATGTCTTGAAGAAGTTTGATGTTTCGGTACGGCGCTTCCATGAAAATCTGACTTTGATTTTCCTGCAGGGATCTTCTTTCAAGGAGTTTAAGACTTTTTCTTCTAAGACTACTCTTTACCGGAAGATAACCGAGAAATGAGAAATTTTGGCCGTTTAACCCGGAAGCCATCAGGGCCAGCAGAACAGAAGATGGTCCAACAAGAGGAATTATCCTGATATTATGTTGATGAGCAAGTTTAACTACCTCTGATCCGGGATCTGCAACAGCAGGCACTCCGGCCTCTGACAACACACCCATGTTAATATTATTTAGCAAGGGTTGTATAAAGAATTCCAGGTCGGCCCTGGGTGTGTGTTTATTCAATTCATAAAAACTTACTTCATCAAATGATCTTGTATACCCTACAGATCTGAGAAACCTGCGAGCAGACCTTACATTTTCAATGATGAAATGATCCAGTGATTTAATGACTTGAATGTTGTATTCAGGAAACTGGTGAGACGTGTGTGTTTTCCCCAGGCTTGAAGGAATTAAGTATAAATTTGCACCCATAACTAGATCATTTTTGTTAAGTTAACGTGAGTTCGATATAAGCAATCGACTTTTGTATTTGAATATAAGTTGGTTACCGGATGAGATTTGAGAATTCTTGGTGTTTTCTTTGTGTCTTTGTCCCGAAAGTTTTCGGGGTGGTGGCATTTATTTTTTTTGCCACCAAGACACTAAGGCTCAAAGTTTCACTAAGTAAAAGTAAATGATTTATTTATCAATATATAATATATAGAACTCACGTTAAAGTTAATAAATTATAATTCATAATTTCCGGAACCTTAATTTAAGAATTTATAGGTACTTTTACATAAACCACAACCTGATAGTTGAGTTGAAAGTTACATTTTTAGGCACAGGCACATCACAGGGCATACCAATTATTAGTTGTTCATGTGATGTATGCCTCTCACCTGATCGCAGAGATAAAAGATTACGAACTTCAGTATTGGTTGAAACCAAAGGAGTTTCAATGGTTATTGCCTCCGGGCCTGATTTCAGGCATCAGATGTTACGGGAAAATGTAAAATCACTGGATGCCATTCTTTTTACTCATGAACACAGGGATCATATTGCAGGACTGGATGATGTCCGCGCTTTTAATTTTATCCATAAGAAACCAATGGATATTTTTGCTGAAACCAGGGTTCTTGAAGCAATAAAAACTCTTTTTTTGTATGCATTTGCTGAAAACAGTTATCCGGGAGTTCCTAAACTCAACTCTTTTGCAATTGGAATAGAACAGTTTGAGGTAAATGGTGTTACTGTTTTGCCTATCAGGATAATGCATAATAGGTTACCTATACTTGGATTTAGAATCGGGGGTTTAACATATATAACTGATGCCAGTTTCATTTCAAAAGAAGAGAAGCAGAAGGCAATAAACACAAAAGTGCTGATTATAAACGCTTTAAGAAAGGAAAAACATTCAACACATTTTAATCTTGAAGAGGCTCTTGGGCTTATCAGGGAGATTGCACCAGAGAGAGCCTTTATTACGCATATTAGCCATCAGATGGGACGTTATAAGGATATTCAGAAAGAACTTCCCGATGGTGTTTTTCTGGCATACGATTGCCTATCAATTGAGGTTGATGATTAATATTTTTTAAACCGGTATTTAATATTTCAGATTGTTTAATTAAAAATATATACCAATGAATAAAAAAGAAGTTTATATTATTTCAGCCGTAAGAACACCTATTGGCAGTTTCTTAGGTGGACTATCAGACCTGAGTGCAACAATATTGGGCTCTCTGGTAATTAAGAACGCCGTGAATAAGGCCGGTATTCAGCCTTCCGAAGTGGATGAAGTATACATGGGAAATGTGCTTACAGCCAATCTTGGACAGGCACCTGCCAGGCAGTCAGCGTTGGCTGCAGGTATTCCTGATTCGGTCCCATGTACAACTGTGAATAAAGTATGTGCGTCCGGGATGAAATCTGTGATTATAGGCAGCCAAACCATTATGGCTGGTGATAATAATATTGTGGTTTGCGGAGGAATGGAAAGTATGTCGAATGTGCCTTTTTATTTAGAGAAGTATCGCACGGGTAATAAACTTGGCCATAGCAGGATAGTGGATGGTATGATAAAAGATGGTTTGTGGGATGTTTACAATGATTATCACATGGGAAATGCGGCTGAACTATGTGCTAAGGAATTAAATATCAGTCGTAAAGAACAGGACAAGTTTGCTGTGCGTTCATATAAAAGATCGGCAGAGGCAACTGAAAAAGGGCATTTTAAAAATGAAATTATTCCTGTTGAAATTCCTCAGCGCAGAGGAGATCCTGTAATAATTGATACTGATGAGGAATTTAGCCGCACAAACTTTGACAAAATCCCGATATTAAGGCCTGTATTTCAAAAGGATGGGACCGTTACGGCAGCTAATGCCTCCACAATTAATGACGGCGCTGCTGCTGTTGTTCTAATGAGTGGAAAAATGGTGGAAGAACTTGGTAAAAAACCTATGGCCAGATTAGTTGGATATGGTGATGCTGCTCAAGCACCTGAATGGTTCACAACATCCCCAGCTTTATCAATGAATAAAGCTCTTGATAAAGCCGGCCTGACCCTGAGTGATATTGATATGTTCGAGATCAATGAAGCTTTTGCTGTGGTGATTATTGCGGCTATAAAAGAACTAAATATTGATATTAACAAACTGAATATAAATGGTGGCGGCGTTTCTCTTGGCCATCCTGTCGGAGCATCCGGTACCCGGATTATTGTTACTCTTGCAAATGTTCTGAAACAAACGAAAAACCGTTATGGCATGGCTGCGTTATGTAATGGTGGGGGCGGGGCTTCAGCCGTGATTATTGAAAATTTATAATATCAAAGATTTGTTTTATTCAACTGATCTTTTGTACAACCTGTTTACAATAAAGTCTATTTGTTGATCTGTTAATTTGCTCATATAAATTGAATTATAACCCTGTACGACAATATTTTTCCAATTGTAGTTATAAAATCCTGTATCTCTGCGACTTTGTTTTTTTTTGCTTTTAAACCTTCAGATGTGAGGTAGTAGTATCGTCGAATTCTCTTTCCGATATTTACCGTTTCTACGTTTATTAAGCCATCTTCCTTTAGTTTATGTAAAGCCGGATATAAGGACCCTTCTTTGATCAATATTTTGTTATCGGATAGCTCTTTTACCTTTTGAGCAATCTGATACCCATACATCTTATCATTTTCAGCTAATAATTTCAATATGATTGCTGATAATGTCCCTTTTAGCAACTCTCTTGAATACATAGATCAAAGATACATAGAATTATGATGTATTCCAAATTTACAATCTGCAATTTGTAATTTTGCCGACTTAAAAAAAAATACTAACAAATAGCGATTGCATATTATAACAATATTATCTACTTTTATCCATTCTTGAAAACAACTGTTAAAAATATCACAATAAAAACAGTTACCTATTTGATAATAGGGATGATGGCTATGCTTATTGCCAACAAGGCTCTGTTCATGCATGCCCATCAACTGAATGATGGTACAATAGTTACTCACTCTCACCCATATGATAAATCAAACGATTCAAAACCATATAAATCCCACCATCATACAAAAGCAGAATTACTTTTCTTTTCTAATTTAGAACTCCTTTTTTTATTTATATTTCTGCCTTTTGTCTTGCTTAATTTTGTTCAAAAGGCAAAATATTCATTTTACAGAATAAAAAATTATGTCCAAACCTGCATAATTCTGCATCAGGGCAGGGCGCCGCCTGTTTCATAATATCTAAACCATTAAAACAATCCTGCTTATTTCTTAATTTGATGGCAGAAGCTGATTATTCTGTCCTACGGGCCTGGCAAATAACAGGAATGCTTTAATGCCCAAATTGTATATTATAAATTTTCTAAGAAATGATGTTATGAACAGATTATATATTTTAATGACAATACTTTTATTTTCATTCACACAATTCAATTATGCCCAGAAAACAAAAACCGATGCCAATATTGTCGGACACGTGGTTTGCTCTCACTGTGGAGAACACATTCCTTTTGCAACGGTAAGCATTAAAGGAACAACAATAGGAACAACAACAGACGAAACAGGGCATTATCAGTTAATTAATTTACCTGAAGGCACTCTTACAATAAAAGCACAATCGTTAGGTTATAAACCCAAAGAAGAAGAAATCACAATTAAAGCCGGAGAAACCAGGGAAGTTAAATTTGAATTGGAGCCGGATGTTTTAGGGCTTGAAGAAGTTGTGATTACAGGAGACAGGAATGAAATAAACAGAAAAGAATCTTCAATGATTGTTAATACCATAACACCAAAAATATTTGCCACAACACAATCAGTAACCTTAAGCGAAGGCTTGAATTTTTGTCCGGGTTTAAGAATGGAAAACAATTGCCAAAATTGTGGCTTCTCTCAAGTCAGGATGAATGGACTGGAAGGGGCATACTCACAAATATTGATTAACAGCCGTCCTATTTTTAGCGGATTAGCCGGGGTTTATGGTTTGGAGTTAATTCCCTCAAATATGATTGAACGTGTAGAAATAATTCGTGGGGGTGGTTCTGCATTATACGGAAGCAATGCCATTG